>NZ_NOXS01000025.1 GCF_002251735.1 Elstera cyanobacteriorum
GCAAATACGTCGTCGCGGGTGATTCCACCCGCTCGGGATTTGCCCTAATCGTTCACAATCTGCCAGCGGCCATCCGGGCGGCGGCAGGCGCGACCGATCCCGGTTTCGGCCTTACCGTCCACATAGATCGTCTGTTCATACTCTTTGCACAGTGCCCCGCTTTGATCGCGGCCTTCGCGCGTTGGGGTGAAGGTGCCGCGCGCCTCGCCCTGGTTCCAGGCAATCGATTGACCGATCTGGCCTTGGTCGAGCGCCCGGTTCCGTGCCATCATCGCCTGCTCGCACTGGCCTTTATCGATGGAATTTCCCGCGAAGAAGCCCGCCGCAGCCCCTGCCAGCGCCCCAACGGCAATCGCCGCGCCCTGCGTGCTGCGCCCGGCGCCCCGGAAGGCCGACCCCAAGAAAGCGCCGCCGGTTGCACCGGCCAGCGTGCCGCCGATGCGGCCCCAGCCCAATTCGCCGCAAGAATCGCCCAGCTGGCCCGACCCGCCCGGGTTTGCGGCGCACCCCGCCAGCAGCAGCGCGGCAAGGCCGACGGCGGTCAATTTCGTGCCGATCATTCTATGTCCCCAAAAACGGTCTCTGCGCCGGTCTAAGCCGCAATCCTGTCGAAATTTCGGCAGAAGCGCATAGGGCGGATTCCAGCAGAATCCGCCCCAAGGAACAACTTACCTTTCTGTCACGAACCGGTTAGGCTCAGGACAGAACATCGACGTAAAAACCCACGCCTTCGTACTTATACGTCGGCAGGCTACCGATGATAGTATCGCGCTCAGCCTCCGACGTGGTGAAGAAATGCGATCCCGTTGCGGTATTGAAGAAGCGGTATAATTCTTCCTGCGGCCCGCTATCCTTAGTATAGGCGCGGAAGCTGCTGCCTTGATATTCAAAATTAGCTAGCGTTTTCTGGATATTGTTTCGCTCATCGACGCTGATCGTATAAAAATACGCGCCTGTGGATTTATTAAGGAAACGGAAAACCTCGAGCGAGCTAGCGGTACTGCTTGCCGTCGCGAAGGCCATGCCTTCGTCTTCCATATTCGCCGCGTTCATCCGAAGCTGATAGGCTTCTTGGTTAGATCCGGTCATAAAATGCGTGCCGGTATCCTTATTGTAGAACCGATGCACGCCCTTGGTTAGGCCAGCGAGATCTTCGATCCAATAAAAGTCGTTCCCAATTTTCATCCGCTCGACAGAGACAAGAGTGTCTGTATACCCCCGCCCTTTGACGATATAACCGCCCGATCCGGCCGAATAGGTTACAGTATACTCGCTGCGACTGCCGGCATAAACCGCAGTATCGGTGCCATAACCCGCGCGCAATGTTACCGACTGCGAAGTTGGTTCAAAATGAACACGCAGACTATCCGACTGATTGGTACCAATACCGAGGTCAGCCATTATAGCCTTTTCGAGGGGGCTAATGACGTCGCGAACACCCTGTTGGGCGTAAGCCGCCATCAGTTCATTATTTAAGTCACTGCCAACCCCATCGAGGTTGCCAAGGTGGTAAACGCTCTCACGATCAAGGGGGACGTTACCGCCGTAGTAACTACGGGCATTTTCTCCTGTGAAATACGGTTGCCCATTGCTGTAAGAGACAAATTCATCAAAAACCGTTCGGGCTGAATTATACGGCCTACCAGTTTCTGCATTTATGTTTCCAGTAAAACCCAAGCCGTGAAGGATTTCGTGAACCATTGTAGAGATGAAATCGATCCTGTCCCCTGGAATATCTCCGGAGTCCCAGGGGCTTGAGTCAAAGAAAAAACGTTCAAATTTTTGAGTATTAATATAAATATCGATGTCATCGGCGCTGCCGTTCTTATCGATACCTGTACGTAACTGATAGGCTAGCGATGTGTCATAGATGTATTTCCCGCCAGTCGCACCAACATAAAGATACGAGCTTGGTTCAGCACCGGCCAGCGTCGTACTGTTCTCCGAGAAAGCCGTTACTGCAATTTGGAGTTTGGCATCCCCGGCGAGGACTGAGGAAAGCGAGGCTAACGCTGCATCAATGCCAGCCAAGACTCGGCTTTGGTACGAACCCAAACTTGCACCATAGCCATAAACTTTATAAGTCGCCGTGATTGCCATAATCTAAACATTCCACCGGAGAGATAGGTCTCCGATAAATCGCTAAAATGCGGATCTTTTGCAAGGGAAAAATATTAACGCGAGGTTAAGGGTGATGTTTGAATGCTATTGTATTTTAGGATTTAGTGTAACACTCCAGGCATCTGCGTAGCATGATATGGTGTATGAGGAGAAAATTGTTTCATGTTTCCGTGTAACTTTATCTTAAGTGAGCGAAGGGTATGAAACTATTCGATTATTACAGATCGTCCGCCGCGTATCGTCTTCGGATCGCCCTGGCGTTGAAAGGGATCCCGGCAGAGCAGGTGTCGTGCCACCTGCGGCATGGCGAGCAGCATAGCCCGGCGTATCGCAGGCTCAACCCACAAGGGCTGGTACCAAGCCTTACGGTGGGGGAGACTGTGCTAACCCAGTCGCTGGCGATTCTGGAGTATCTTGACGAGACGCACCCAGAACCGCCGTTGCTACCGGGGGATGCTTTGGGCCGGGCACGGGTGCGCAGTCTCGCCCAGCTTGTTGCCTGTGATATCCACCCGCTCAATAACCTGCGGGTGTTGAAATACCTCAAAGACCCGCTCGGCCAGTCCCAGGTCACTATTGATGCCTGGATCGGCCATTGGATTTTGGAGGGGTTCGCCGCGCTCGAAACCCGCTTGGCGCGGGACAGCGATACCGGGTCTTGGTGCCACGGCAACACGCCCGGTCTGGCGGACTGCGTTCTGATCCCCCAGCTTTACAACGCCCGCCGCTTTTCCGTGCCGCTGGAGGCATTTCCGACGCTACTACGGATTGACGCTCAAGCCGCGGCGCACCCTGCCTTTCACGCGGCGCATCCGGCACAGCAACCGGACGCCGAGCCGGGCGCGTAACCCCTAAAAAAGAAACCGCCCCGGGAAGGGGCGGTTTCCTGAGGCGTGAGGGGTAGCGCTTAACGGCGCCACCAGCCGCGCTTCGGCGGCAGGCCCGCTTGATCGACATCGACGACTTTTACAGCCTCCGCAACGGCCAGATTTTCCGCAGGAGCATCTGTGTCCACTGGGACATTTGCGTCCACGGGGGCTGCCGGTTCGACGGCGGGCTCAGCCGGGGCTTCTGCGATCACGACCGGCACGGGTTCGACAGCAACCGGTCCGGCCTCGGTTTCCACCTTCTTGCGGCGCGGGGCACGCTTGGGTTTGGCCGGAGCCTCCACCGCAGGGGCGTCCGCGACGGCGGTCGGGGTCGGTTCGGTCGCCGCAGCTTCCGGTTCAGCATCGGCCTTTTTGCGGCGCGGGGCGCGTTTTGGCTTTGCCAGGGGCTCGGCGGCCGGGGCGTCCGCCGCGACGGTTGGCGCCGGTTCAGCGACAGCGGCTTCGGCCTCAGCATCGACCTTTTTGCGGCGCGGGGCGCGTTTGGGTTTTGCCGGGGCTTCTTCTGCTGGAACCGGCACATCCGCTGCCGCGACCTCGGGGGCCGGTTCGGCACCGACTTCGGTGATGGGGATCACAACGGCGGTTGGCGCGTCGGCTGCGGTTTCCGAGGTGTCATCGGTCGCGACTGCGTCCTCCGCACCACGTTCGTCCCCCCGGCGGGAGCGACGGCGACCGCCCCGCTTGCCCCGGCGGCGGCGTGGCGCGTCGTCGCCCTCGGCAACCGGCGCGTCTTCCCCTGCGGCATCCTCCGTCTCGGCGGCGTCGGCCTGGGCGTCGGTTTCGTCGACCTCGCCGTCACCGTCATCGCCAAACTCGCCCTCGGTCTGGCCGGTGATTTCGCCCGACCCTTCTTCCTGACCATCTTCCCGCCGCCGACGGCGACGGCGACGGCGACGGCGACGGCGGTTAGCATCGTCACCCTTATCGCCGGTCTCGCCCTCGGCCCCGTCTTCGCCCTCGATCTCATCGTCTTGGGCTAATGCGGCCCGATCTTCGGCGGTCAGTTCTTCATCTTCATAGGCCAGATCTTCGGCATCCGGTTCGAAGGCAACCGGAACAACGGCGGCCAGCGCCGCGAGTTCGGCAATCTGTTCCGGCGTCTTCGGCTGCAACCGGTCGATCCGGTGATCCGGCGGAGTCAGCGTATCGTCGCGACCGATTTGGACGCGGAAGCGATAGCGTTCCTCGATACGGCCCAGGGCATCGCGCTTCTGGTTCAGCAGATACAGCGCAATATCGGTCGGCACATAGACCAGAATTTCAGCCGATCGGTTGCGGATGCCTTCTTCCTCGATGGCGCGCAGGACGGTGAGCGCCGTCGATTCGGTCGAGCGGATCACGCCCGAGCCGTTGCAATGCGGGCATTTTTCGGTATGGGCTTCCAGCACCGAGGGGCGCAGGCGCTGGCGCGACAGTTCCAGCAGACCGAAAGCCGAAATCCGACCGATCTGAATGCGCGCCCGGTCGGCCTTCATCGCCTCCTTCAGCTTGCGCTCGACCGCCTGATTGTTGCGGCCTTCCTCCATATCGATAAAGTCGATAACGATCAGCCCGGCCAAATCGCGCAGCCGCACCTGACGGGCGATTTCTTCCGCCGCTTCCAGGTTGGTCTTATAGGCGGTTTCTTCGATATGCCGTTCGCGCGTGGCGCGGCCAGAGTTTACGTCGATCGAAACCAGCGCTTCGGTCGGGTTGATGACGATATACCCGCCGGAGCGGAGCTGGACGACCGGCGAATGGATTTGATCAAGCTGGGTTTCTACCTGATAGCGGTGCATCAGCGGAATGGTCGGGTCTTTATACGGGACGATGCGGCGCGCGTGGCTCGGCATCAGCATGCGCATAAAGCTCTTGGCCGTTTCGTAGCCCGCATCGCCCTCGACCAGCACCTGTTCGATATCGCGCGAATAAAGGTCGCGGATCGCGCGCTTGATCAGATTGCCTTCTTCGTGGATCAAGGCCGGGGCGGTTGCTGCCAGCGTGCTTTCGCGAATCTCGTCCCACAGGCGCAGCAGATATTCATAATCGCGGCGGATCTCGATGCGCGAGCGCTCCATCCCCGCCGTGCGAACGATGACCGCCATCCCATCGGGAATATTGAACTCGTCCAGCATGCCTTTTAGGCGCTTACGGTCGGCCCCGTTGGTGATCTTACGGCTGACGCCGCCGCCGCGCGGATTGTTCGGCATCAGCACGCAATAGCGGCCCGCCAGCGACAGATAGGTGGTCAGCGCTGCGCCCTTATTGCCGCGCTCTTCCTTCACCACCTGCACCAGCATGATCTGGCGGCGGGTGATAACGTCCTGAATCTTATAATTGCGCAGCAGTTTGGATCGGCGCGGGGAGACGTCATCGAACTCGTCGCCGCCAACTTCCTCGACGTGTTCACCATCCTCGCCATCGTCGTTATTGGCGGCGGCCTTGGCTTCGGCGGCCTCGCGGGCGGCTTCTTCGATCAGCGCTTCGCGGTCGGCGATGGGAATGCGGTAGTAATCCGGGTGGATTTCCGAGAAAGCCAAAAAGCCATGACGACCGCCGCCATATTCGACGAAGGCCGCCTGCAACGAGGGTTCCACCCGCGTCACTTTCGCAAGGTAGATATTGCCCTTAAGCTGCTTTTTAGTCGAAGTCTCGACGTCAAATTCTTCGAGACGTTGGCCGTCCAGCACGACGACGCGGGTTTCTTCCGCGTGCGTCGCGTCGATCAACATACGTTTGACCATGTAAATTATGCTCCGGCAAACCTTCCGGGGCCAGCAGATCGGTCCGCCGTCGCAGTGCGGGGCGGGGGCAGCCTGAGGTCATCCCTGGGGTTTGAAATAAAGTCGGAACCGTAAAACGGTCCATTGTCCCCACCCGAACAGCAGCCAAGGCGGCAAAAGCCCCCTTGGGCATCGGGTTTAAGCTGCGGTGACCGCGCGCGTTGGACACTAGACTGACGGCTCCTGGGTTAGACGCAAGACCATCTCGCGAAACCTGTGGGGCGCAAACCCAGGGGACGGCGACCTACCGGACGCCTCAACCGGATCTCAGCCCCCTGCGGCGGGAATGGTTCTTCCGCCAGAGCAGGGCCGATCCGCTCTCACCGAGCCGATAAGCCAACGACCGAAGATTTTCGGGTTGGCCTTGAAGCCCCCGCCGATCCCGGACATGCGCTGTTACAATAGGGATAAGTGTGCAGCGCCACAATCAGATTCCGCAGGCGGCAGAAAGATTTACGGAAAAGGGCGGATGTGTCTTACGCAGGCCGGGGACAATCCTGCCTAAGGGGCGGATGCCGGGTTGCGCGAGGCCTTAGGCGCGGGCATTCTCTGCGCCATGACCGCTCTTCGTTCCCGCTTCGGCTTTTTGTTCGGTGCGCTGGCGCTGCTGCCCGGCCTTGTCGTTTCCTTGCCCGCGTGGGCGGAAGCGGTGGCGAGCGGCTGGCGGGTAGGGGTGCGCGACGGCGGCGTCACACGGTTCGTGCTCGATGTGTCGGAACCGGTGACGGTCCGTGCCCAGCCGCGCGGCCCGGACCGGGTCTTTATCGATCTTTCGGGTGTGACCTTGCGGCTTGAGGATGCACCGCCGCGCGGCGGTTTGATCCAGCGCGCGGTGACGACGCTCGATGCCAGCGGCAAGCGCGGTATCGAACTGGTGCTCACCCGGTCGGCGCAAATCCAGGCGGCCAGCCTATTCCCGCCCGAGGGCCAGCAGCGCTATCGCTTGGTGGTCGATCTCGTGCCGGGAACCCCGGCACCGGTAACGCAAAGCGCCCCGCCGGTCTCATCGAATGCCCCCCTGGGGTTATCCGCCCCGCTGATGAATACGCCTGTGGCCCCGGCGCCCACGGGCAATGCGCCGATCCCGCTGACCGGCCTCGGTCCGGCGGGGACCGCTGGGTTGCCACCGGTCACGGAAACGCCGGGGGTGCGGTTACCCAACCGCCAAGCAACTGCGGGGCCGTCACCATTTTCAGCCCCGCCCGCGCAACCCGCCTATACTCCGGGCGCCCCGCTGCCGACGCCGCCTGCACCGGTGCCGCCGCCTGCTGTGCCGCGCCCGAAGGTTCAGGCCGAACCGCTCGGGCTGCCGCAACCGGCGCCGGTCCCGCAAGAAAGCGTGGTCCCATCGCAACCGCCGGGGGCGCTGCTCGGCGCCCGCCCGCTAGACGCGGCGCCGAAGGCGGGCGGGGCGGTGTACGAGCGTGCGCCTTATCAGGCGGTGCGGGTGATCATCCCGCTCGGCCCGCCACGCTTCACGCCGTCCCCCGTTGCGGTTCCCGAAGCCGATCTGCCGGTGATCATGGTCGATGCTGGGCACGGCGGCAAAGACCCCGGCGCCACCTCCTATTCCGGCAAGTTCGAAAAAGATATCGTGCTGGCCTACGCCCGCGCCATCCGCGCCCAGTTGGAGGCAACGGGCCGCTATCGCGTGTTCCTGACCCGCGACGGTGACGAATTGCTGCCGCTGCGCGACCGGGTAGCCTTGGCTCGGAGTGAAAGCGCCGCCCTGTTCATCTCCATCCATGCCGATGCGCTGGCCGACCGCAGCGTGTCCGGCATGTCGGTCTATACCCTGTCCGACAAAGCATCGGATCGAGAAGCGGAAGCCCTGGCTGCGAAAGAAAATAAGGCCGACATTATCACCGGCGCCGATCTATCGGGGGCGACCGGCACGGCCGCATCGATCCTGATCGATATCGCCCAGCGCGATTCGCGGGCGGCGTCTCGCCAGTTCGCCACCCAGCTTGCGGGGGAGCTGCGGCGCGAAACCGCCCAGGTCAATAATACCGTCCGTTCGGCGGGGTTTGCCGTGCTGACGGCGCCCGATATGCCTTCTGTCTTGCTCGAACTCGGTTATCTCTCGAACCCGGAGGATGAACGGCGGATTTTGTCGCCGGAGTTTCGCGAGAAGATCGCGGCGGGCGTTGTGCGCGCCATCGACGCCATCCGCCCGACCTTGACGCGCGCCCGGGCGGGCTGACCCTTTCGGCGCTGCAACCCGGCTTTGCGTTCCCGGCGTCAAGATTCCGTCTTACCCTGGCCATTTTCTGCTAAGAACATGCGGAAAATAGGAAGGGTTCGGGCCTGACGATGCGGACTTGGTTCATCGCGTTTCTTTCGCTGCTGCTGATCGGCACCCTGGCGGCGCTGGGCGGCTTCGTTTGGCTGCTGCGCTACTATGGCGACCAACTGCCGGACCATCAGAAGCTAGCGGAATATAAGCCGCCGATCGTCTCGCGCGTTTATGCGGGGGATGGGCGGCTGATGGCGGAATTTGCCGCCGAAAAGCGCGTTTTCGTTCCCATCGCCCTGATCCCGCCGCGCGTGAAGCAGGCTTTTGTGTCGGCGGAAGATCAGAATTTCTATACCCACCCGGGCATCGATGCGATGGGGCTGGCCCGTGCGATGGTGCAGAACCTCGGCTATTACCTATCTGGGCGGCGGCTGATTGGGGCTTCGACCATCACTCAGCAGGTAACGCGCAGCTTTTTGCTGAGCAATGAGCGAACGATGGACCGTAAGATCAAGGAAATGATCTTGTCGATCCGTATCGAACAGGCGCTGACCAAAGACCAGATCCTCGAACTCTACTTGAATGAAATTTACCTCGGCTCGATTGGCGGGCAGGGCGCTTATGGGGTGGCGGCGGCGGCGCTGACCTACTTCAACAAGCCGCTTGATCAGCTCACCATTGGCGAAGCAGCTTATCTGGCAGCTCTGCCGAAAGCGCCGTCGAACTATAATCCCTTCACTCAGAACGACCGCGCCCGCGCCCGCCGCGACTATGTGATCGAGCGGATGCGCGAAGACGGGTATATCACGGCTGAAGAGGCGACGGCGGCCAAGCAGGAAGCGTTGAAGGTTCAGCGCCGCGACGCCGATGAAACCGTCAAAGCCGATTATTTCGCCGAAGAAGTGCGCCGCGAGCTGGTGGCGCGCTATGGCGAAGAGGGGGCCTATCGTGGCGGTTTGACCGTGCGCGCCTCCCTCGACCCGCGCTTGCAGGAAATCGCCGACCGGGTGTTCCGGAACGGTCTGGTGCGCTATGACCGCCGCCACGGTTGGCGCGGCCCAGTCGATAAGGCTGTACCGGTGAACGATTGGGAAAAGACGCTGCTGGCCCGGAGCCTTCCCGGCGGGGCGGGGGATTGGCATTTGGGGCTGGTGCTGAAAGTCAGCGATACGGCGGCGGATATCGGCGTGCGCGTCTCGAAGAGCGAAACGAAGCAAGGCAAAATCCCGTTATCGGAACTCGCCTGGGCGCGGCCCGTGTTGCCGGAACAGAAGGTCGGCGCGCCGCCGAAGAAAGTATCGGACGTACTGACGGTCGGCGACCTTATCTTGGTCGAACCGGTCACCACGGCGGCGGACGGCAAGACCAAATATCCCGCCGATACCTACGGCCTGCGCCAAATTCCCGACGTGTCGGGCGGGCTTGTTGCGATGGACCCGCACACTGGGCGCGTGCTGGCGCTGGTGGGTGGTCTTAGCTTCGATCAAAGCCAGTTTAACCGCGCCACCCAGGCGAAGCGTCAGCCGGGGTCGAGCTTCAAGCCCTTCGTTTATATGGCGGCTTTTGAAGACGGTTATACGCCCGCCTCCATCGTGCTGGATGCGCCCTTCGTGATGGATGATGGATCGGGCAAGAAGTGGCGTCCCGAGAATTACACCGAAAAATTCTACGGCCCCTCGTCGCTGCGGCTGGGGATCGAACAAAGCCGTAACCTGATGACCATTCGTCTTGCCTCCGCCATCGGGATGGAGAAGGTGGTCGATATTGCCGCCCGCTTCGGCATTACCGACAATCTGCCGCCGCTGCTGTCGATGTCCCTCGGCGCTGGGGAAAGCACGCCGCTGAAAATGGCGGCGGCTTACGCGATGATCGCCAATGGCGGAAAGAAGGTCCTGCCCACGGTGATCGACCGCGTGCAGGACCGCTACGGCCAGACGATCTTCAAGCATGATCCGCGCGTCTGCGAGAATTGCGCGCTCGATACCTATGACGGCGGTATGCCGCCCTACCCGGCGGATAACCGCCCGCAGGTGATCGACGCGGCGACGGCCTATCAGATGACCTCGATCCTCGAAGGCGTCGTGCAGCGCGGCACTGGGGCTGCGGTCGGTGCGGCACTAAAGCGCCCGCTGGCAGGCAAGACCGGCACCAGCAACGATAGTTTTGACAATTGGTTCGTCGGCTATTCGCCCGATCTGGTGGTCGCAACCTACATCGGCTTCGATCAGCCGCGCACTCTGGGCAAGACCGAAACTGGCGGCGGCAATATGGCGCCAATCTTCCGCGATTTCATGAAGGAAGCGCTGGATGGGGTGCCGCCGATTCCCTTCCGCGTGCCGCCGGGGCTGCGCATGGTGCGGGTGAACCGCGAAACCGGCAAGCTGGCGACGCCGGGCGACCCCAAAGCGATCTTCGAAGCCTTCAAGCCGGGCACCGAGCCGGGGGCGAACGATAATGACGATGCAGACCCCTTGCTCGGCGACCTGCCGCAAGGCTATAGCCTGACCCCCGTGCCGGGCGGCGAAGGCGGGGCAACCGATCCGGCAGCCCCGGCTCCGGTTGCGGGCGATGCCCCGGTGCCGGTTCCCGTCCCGGTGCCGAGTTCGGGCAATCTCGGCGGTATTTACTAAGCGTAGACTTAAGGAAAGAACATCATGCGTGCCGAAATCACGGCGATCCACGATCACATCAAGCAGCAACTTGAGCTGCTGAGGAGGGGTCTTTGACTGGGATGTCTCTGTCGCCCGTCTAAACGAACTCACCGACGCCGCTAACGATCCCGACCTGTGGAACGATCAGGCCAAGGCGCAAAGCCTGCTGAAAGAAAAGACCGCGCTGGAACGCAAGGTCGGCGGCTATCGCGGCATCGAAAACCAGCTTGCCGATGCGCTCGGCCTGCTCGAGCTCGCGGAACTAGAGGGCGATGCCGATCTGGTCGGGGAAGCCGAAGCGGCGCTGGAAGCCCTGAAGGTCGAAGCCGATAAGCGCGTGCTGGAAAGCCTGCTGTCCGGCGAAGCCGATAGCAATGATTGCTATCTCGAAGTCAATGCGGGGGCAGGCGGCACCGAGGCTCAGGATTGGGCCAATATCATGCTGCGCATGTATACCCGCTGGGCGGAACGGCGCGGCTTTAAGGTCGAACTGCTGGAAGAAAGCCCCGGCGAAGAAGCGGGCCTGAAATCGGCGACAATCCAGATCACTGGCCTCAATGCCTATGGCTGGCTGAAGACCGAAAGCGGCGTGCATCGCTTGGTGCGCATTTCGCCCTTCGATAGCCAGGCGCGGCGGCACACTAGCTTTTCGTCAGTTTGGGTCTACCCGGTGGTGGACGATAATATCGAGGTGGAGGTTCTGGATAAGGATCTGCGCATCGATACCTTCCGGGCTTCGGGCGCGGGCGGGCAGCACGTCAATAAGACGGAAAGCGCCATCCGCATTACCCATATGCCGACTGGTATCGTTGTTGCCTGTCAGTCCGACCGCTCCCAGCACCGTAACCGCGCAACGGCAATGCAAATGCTGAAAGCCCGCCTGTACGAGCGGGAACTGCAAGAGCGGGAAGCGAAAGCGGCGGCGGCCAATGCCACCAAGACTGAGATCGGCTGGGGCCATCAAATCCGCTCCTACGTCTTGCAGCCCTACCAGATGGTCAAGGACCTGCGCACTGGGGCCGAAATGGGCAATTCCGGCGCGGTGCTGGATGGCGATATCGACCTGTTCCTCGAAGCCGCTCTGGCGGCACGGGTGGGGACGACGGCGCCTTAAGCCGAGCACGTGATTGGATGTGATAGCCCGGCCCTGTGCCGGGCTATTCGTTTTTGGGATTGATACAATCTCATACTAGAGATATATTCTCATATATGGAAAATACTCTTCCCGATGACGCCCTCGACCATCGCCTTGCCCAGCGGCTGAAAGCGCTTCGGCAGGAACGCGGCTGGTCACTGGATGATCTCGCGAAACGCAGCGCCGTCAGTCGGGCGACGCTTTCCCGCCTGGAAAATGCCGAGGTGAGCGCGACGACCCAGGTGCTGGGGAAGCTCTGTAGCGCCTATGGCCTGACGCTCTCGCGGCTGATGCGGATGGTGGAAGTTGGTTTCGCCCCGCTGATCCGCCGCGCCGATCAGCCGGTCTGGACCGACCCCGCCACGGGTTTCACCCGCCGCTCGGTCTCCCCGCCTGCCCAAAGCCTAGCGGGGGAGGTGATCGACGCGACCCTTCCCCCGGGCACCGATATTGCCTACGACGCCCCGCCGCGTCCGGGGCTAGAGCATCATCTGGTGCTGCTGGAGGGGGAATTGCTGCTGACCCTGGAAGGGACCGCCCACCGCCTTTGCCCGGGGGATTGCCTACGCTACCAGCTTTTCGGCCCCAGCCGCTTTCAAACGCCGGCGCAGACCGGCGCCCGCTATCTGATTTTTTTTGTGTGAGGCTTAGCATGGAAATCCTGTCTTTAAGCGCCGCCGACCTTGACCGCCGTCTGCCTGACTTGGCCGATCTGCTGCATGCTTGCGTGCAGGATGGCGCGAGTATCAGTTTTATGCTGCCTTTCTCCCCAGACGATGCCGCTGCCTTCTGGACGCAGAAAGTGCGCCCTGGCGTCGCGGCGGGCACGCGGGCGCTGCTGGTGGCGGAAGCGGACGGCCGATTGATTGGAACGGTGCAACTCGATACCGACACGCCGCCGAACCAGCCGCATCGGGGCGAAGTGTGTAAGCTGATGGTCCATCCGACCGCCCGCCGCCTTGGCGCGGCCAAGGCGCTGATGGGGGCGCTGGAAGCGGAAGCCCGGCAGCGGAACCGCGCTCTACTGACGCTGGATACCCGCACGGGTGATCGGGCGGAGCCGCTCTATATCGGCCTCGGCTATCAGGTGGTGGGGGTGATCCCCGGCTACGCGCTCAACACCGCCCGCGATGGGCTGCACGGCACCACAATCTTTTATAAAGAGCTATAAATAAGTATATCGGTCTGAGCTTAACCGCTTAAACAACCGGTTGTTCTAGCGCGCTAATGACGGATGTGATTTGTTCGTTTAGATCGTATAGGAGAGCGTTAGGCTCATTCCCTGGTTTGATCTGATAAATAATCTCCGGCGTCAGCGGGGTTCCCTGCGGATTTATGACGGCTTCCATATATAAATAGGCGGCGTCTCCGCTGGTTGTTACTGTTTGTGTGATGTTGAAGCCGACCGGATCATCCGTAGAAATGTTGAGTGCCTGGGCGGAGATGAATTTTTGAAAATCCTTTAAATAAGCAATGGCTTGAGTCAGGAGGTCATTAAGCATTGGAACCATATTGGCTGAGACGATGAAGCTGCCGTCGTCCCCATTTTTATTGACCCAGCATAATTGAAAGCTCGCAAATTTCGGTGCGAGAGTGGCTATAACTTTTAAATCTGTGATCGGAAGGTTCAGAGTGCTTGTAGGTGCAGTTATCATACTGTGCTCACCGTTAGTTAAAAACTTCCCCACCCGATTCGATTTGCTGCTGAGACGTATATGCCAAGACCCAGCGGAAGCGAGGAAGAGTGAGGGGATAAGCTCGTTAGAGTAGCTTACCCCCTTTAACGCATTCGTGGAATTGCTTGGGCTTAATCCAGCTTCAGCCCATAGCGCACAAAACCGTTCTGGCCGTCGCCGAGCTTCGTCAAAGCCGGGTTGGAGGCGAGGAAGGCTTCGGCCTTGGCGCCGCTTTCGAACGCGAGGGTTACCGGCTTGCCAGTTTTGGCAAAACGCCAGTTCTTATCGGCGCTGGGGTTCACCGATTTTTGTTCGGTGATGAAGTCGATCAGCGCCTGGCGGTTTTCGTCCGGGGCTTGCAGAATGATGTTCTTGCCATCAAGGCCGGGGAACTTACCGCCGCCCGAGGCGCGGTAATTGTTGGTGACGATGACGAAGTCTTGCTTATCGTCAATCGGCTTACCTTGGAAAGCCAGGTTCTTGATGCGGCGCGCGTCGGGGGCGACCAGCTTGCCGTCGTTATCGTAGCGCTTCGGCTGGGTTACATCGACCTCATAGGTTACGCCGTCGATAATATCGAAATTGAAGGTTGGGAAGCTGGTATCGACCAGATCCTGCGGGTCGCTCTTGTTCGGGTCGATCTGTTTGAACTGGCCCGCCGACATTTCCAGCCATTCGCGCACGCCCGCACCCGTCAGCGTCACCATTTGGACCGTGTTCGGGTAGAGGTAGAGATCCGCCGCATTCTTAATGGCAATTTCACCCGCCGGAACATCGGTGTAATAGTCAGGCCCACCGCGCCCGCCCGCTTTGAAAGGTGCTGCTGCCGACAAGATCGGCAGGTTTTCGTATTTCGTGCCCTTCAGCGCCTTTTGGGCGTACCAAACCTGCGCGTCGGAAACGATCTGCACCGAGGGATCGTCCTGCACCAAGGCAAAATAACTATAGATCGGCGCTGCGACCTTACCAAAGGGGGCACGAATATACTTCAGCACCTCTTCATGGACAGGGGTAACCGCCGCGACAATATCCGGCTGATTATCGACCAGCGGAACCCGCTTGCGGTTCTCGTCGAGCTTATAGATGGGGCGGATACTGCTGGTGCCGCTGGTGACGCTCCAGCCACCGTCAGTTTTGGTCAATTCAAGGTCGAATACCCCCAGGTGGCTCCCCCAGAAGCCGGGCATGGCGATGGGAACACCATTGATGGTGCCTTTGGCGGCGTCGGCGCCCGCGAGATCTTTGAATTGTCCGGGGAAGGTAAGATGCTGATGGCCGGTTAGAACGGCGTGGATGCCAGGAACTTTCGTAAGCGCCCAGCCAGCATTTTCGGCCATATCCCCCGATTTCACCTGATCGGTGCCAATGCCGGTATGCGCTGCAAGGATGATCAGGTCAGCGCCTTTTGCTTTAACCTCGGGCACAATGGCTTCGGCGGTTGCCACAATGTCTTTGGTGACGATTTTACCGTCGAGATGGGCCTTATCCCATTGCACGATCTGCGGCGTCGTTAGACCGATGACGGCGATCTTAATGGGATGTTCCTTACCACCCGTGTCTTTCACTGTACGGTCGAGGATGACATAGGGTTTAAAACGATGGGTATTGCCATCAGTTTCAAAGATATTCGCCGAGACCGAAGGGAATTTCGCCCCTTTCAAAGCCGTATCGAGGAAGGGTAAGCCGAAGTTGAATTCATGATTACCGAGCGAAGCGGCATCATAGCCAATCAGGTTCATGGCCATATACATCGGATGTGTATCACCATCCTTCAGGCCCTTAACCTTGGCGATATAATCGCCCAACGGATTGCCCTGCAGCAGGTCGCCGTTATCGATCAGCAGGCTGTTCGGGGCTTCGGTCCGCGCTTGCCGGATCAGCGTCGCGACCTTGCTGAGGCCGACGGTATTATCCTCCGCATCCCGATAATAATCGTAATTCAGCAGACTCGTGTGCAGATCCGTGGTTTGCAGCAGCCGAAGTTTGGCGGTCACCTGCTGGGCCAGAACCGGCGTGGTCAGAAGCGATCCGGCCAGAAACAGGCCGACGAGCGAGCGCGTGCGCATGTGTATTTTCCCCTTGTCACAGTGCCCTAAGGCTTTCGCACGATAGCAAACAAACCATCTGGACGGGCTCGTGAAATTTTGGTGACGTTAGCGTCAAGTTTTTGGGCGCATTGACCCTGCCGTTGTGGCGGGCGCCCGTGGTGGAGGAAACCCCTGTGACGACCTTGCGTTCCGACGATCTCGCCCCCGTTCTCGATCCGAAGCTGTTGGCGAAGGCCCTGTCGGGCAAGCTGCTGATCAATGGCGATCTCGTCCCGGCCCTCAGCGGCAAGACCTTCCCGGTCGTCAATCCTGCAACCGGCGAACAGATTGCCGACGCCGCGTTGGGCGAAGCGGCGGATGTGGCGAAGGCCGCCGAGGCGGCGCAGGCCGCGCAGAAACTCTGGGCCGCCCGCCCGGCGCGCGAACGCGGGAAGCTGGTGGCCGCCTGCGGTCAGATTTTGCAGGAGCATCAGGAAGAACTCGGTCGCCTTGTCGCCCTTGAAACCGGCAAAGCCCTGCGCACCGAAAGCCGGGTCGAAGCCTCCGTCCTCGCCGATGTTTTTACCTTCTTCGGGGGGCTGGCGCCGGAGTTGAAGGGCGAAAGCGTGCCGTTCAACCCGGATATGTTGACGGTGACGATCCACGAACCGCTCGGCGTTGTCGGCGCGATTATCCCGTGGAATGTGCCAATGATGCTGATGGCGCTGAAAATCGCCCCGGCGTTGGTGGCGGGAAATACCGTTATCGTCAAATCGGCGGAAGAAGCGCCGCTGGCGGTTTTGCGCGCTTGTCAGCTCATGGCCTCGGTGCTGCCGAAGGGCACGCTGAATATCCTATCGGGCTTTGGGCCGGACTGTGGGGCACCGCTGGTGCAGCACCCCGCCGTGCGCAAGGTCACCTTCACCGGCTCGGTCGAAACCGGCAAGATCGTTGCTCGCGCCGCTGCCGATAAGTTGATCCCGGTCACGCTCGAACTCGGCGGCAAATCGCCGATGATCGTTTGCGCCGATGCTGACCTTGACCGCGCCGTCGCGGGGGCGATTGCAGGGGTGCGCTTTACCCGCCAGGGCCAAAGCTGCACGGCGGCGAGCCGCATTTATGTTCATGCCGACCTGCACGATGCCTTCATCGCCAAGCTGACGGCGAAGGTTAACGAGATGAAGATGGGCGATCCGCTGGACGAGGCGACCGACATCGGCACGATCATCTCCAAGGATCAGTTCGACAAAGTGCAGAACTACGTCGCCATCGGCGAGGCGGAGGGTGGTACGGCCCTCCGCTGCGCCCAAATGCCCAAGGAAGCGGCGTTGGCCAAGGGGTTCTTCGCCCAGCCGGTGGTGTTTACCGGCCTGCCCGCGACCAGTCGGGTCTTGCGCGAAGAAATCTTCGGTCCGGTTACCTGTATTCAGCCCTGGACCGATTTTGACGCGGTGATTGCTGCGGCGAACGATAGCGACTATGGGCTGGCGGCAACGATCTGGACCAAAGATCTGAAAACCGCGCTCGACGCCTCGCGCCGTCTCGAAGCCGGGCTGGTACAGGTCAATCAGAACCTCGTCGTGCAGCCGAATATTTCCTATGGCGGGATCAAGCAGTCTGGTCTTGGCAAGGAAGCCTCGCTGGAATCGATGCTTGAGCATTTCACCCATAAAAAGACCGTCATCCTGAATATGACCTAAAAAGCTAAGGAGCGGGCCGGTCTGCGGCCCGCTCCGCGTGCGTTTTTATCGCCCGATACTCGTTGTCACAGTTTAAAAACGCTCTGACTTCTGCTTACCTACTGCCCGCCGTTAAGGCCGTGGGGGCCGGGGTAAAGAGGCGGAGGGATAAGTGTTCGCACGGTTATTTTCCGGTCGGTCAGCGGATGACGCCGATTTCATCGCCTTGTGGGAAAATCTGGCCGGGGTTGGCCTGTGGCACGCCAGCCTGTTTCAGGCCGAAACGCTGCACGAGAAAAGCCAGTGGGTGTGGTCGGCGGAATTCCGGCGGCTTCTGGGGTTTGCCAGCGAAGCCGAGTTCCCGAACACGATCCAAGCGCTGGTAACGCGCCTGCACCCGGACGATGGCGAGGCCGCCCGCGCCAAGCTGCGGGCGATGATCGCCGCGCGCGGCAGTTCGGAACGCTACGATCACCCCATCCGCATCAAGTGCAAGGATGGCACCTACCGCTGGTTCCGCTTTACGGCGGGCGTTCTGCGCGATGGCGCCGGGGTGGCCGCCAAGGCTGGCGGCGCGCTGATCGACATTGATGCGGCGATGACGTTGCAGAATGACCAAAGCCAGCGGGTTGAAACGCTTGGCACAGTGTCGATGCAGCTTGAGCATTCGGTTGCCGATGCGGTGGAGGCTTCCGCCCAGAAGGTTGGCGAGGTTCGGATTGCGGCGCAGAAGCAGGTGCAGACGGCCCAACGCGCCCAGGAACAACTCGGCACGGCGGCGGCCTCTTCCCGGCAAGCGCTGAGCGGGGCGGAGACCGTGGCAGCGGCGACGGAGGAATTGTCGGCGTCGATTGCCGAAATTGGCCGTCAGGTGACCGAGGCTTCCTCCATCTCTCATACCGCGACCCAGGAAACCGGACGAACCAATTCGATTATTCAGACCCTGGCGGGCGCCGCCGATAAGATCGGCCAGGTTGTTAGCCTGATTAATAATATTGCCGGGCAGACCAATCTTCTGGCGCTGAATGCCACCATCGAAGCCGCGCGCGCCGGGGAAGCGGGCAAGGGCTTCGCGGTGGTCGCGACGGAAGTGAAGAGCCTCGCCAGCCAGACCGCCAAAGCCACCGACGAAATCAGCGAACAGATCGCGGCGGTGCAGACGGAAACCGGGCGCGCGGTGGAAGCCATCCAAAAGGTGACGGACGTGATCGCCCGCGTTCAGTCGATCAATACCCAGATTGCGGCATCCGTGGAGCAGCAGGACGCCGCCACCCGCGAAATCGCCCGCACGGTCCAGCAGGCGGTGGCCGTGAGCCGCGATATGAACCGCACGCTGGATACGGTGGTGACCGGTATGTCGGAAACCGCATCCCTGGCCCAATCCGTCGAAGGGTCGGCGAATGTGCTGACCCGCCAGTCGGAAGAACTTCGGCAGGAAGTGCAAGCGCTGCTGGACGTGCTGCGCAGCGTGTGAGGGGAGGGGGCTTTCGCCCCCTCGTCCCCTTAAGCTTTCGCGGGAACCAAGGCATCATCCAGCGCCGCCGCTTTAACGGCGGCGGGGCGCTGACGTAATTTGCCGACATAGGCCGCCAGCGTCGGCGTGCCCGGAATGATCTTAAAGCCCATCAGCCAGCCTAGCGATGCGCCGACGTAAACATCGGCGGCGGTGAACCTGTCGCCGGTCAGATAGGGCTGGGTGCTGAGCGTCTTGTCCAGAGCCTGGGTGACGCGGGCCAACGACCCATAGCCCGCCATGCGTTCTTGCTCCGGCTTCACCTCGACCCCCAGAGCCTGATTGACCCCGGCAGCTTCCAGCGGGCCTGCGCCGAAGAACAACCAGCGGAAATAGGCGGCGCGTTCAGGCGTGCCGGGGGCGGGGGCGATCTGCGCGTCCGGGAAGGCGTCAGCCAAATAGGTACAGATCGCGGCGGTTTCGGTCACGATGGCATCGCCATGTTTCAAAGCCGGAACCTTGCCCATCGGGTTGATCGCCAAATATTCAGGCTCCTTCATCGTCGTGGCGTAATCCAGCACCTCGACGTGATAGGGAACGCCGATTTCTTCCAGCAGCCAGCGCACGGTGCGCCCGCGTGAATAGGGATTGGTATAGAGAATAATATCGCCGGACATGGGGCCTCCCGAAAATGTCCGGCGCAGTCTATCCCACAGGGGTGTCGCTGGGAAACCCGGTAGGCCCCCGGTTCTGGGGAGAACCGGGGGCCGGGGGGATTACAGCAAGGCTTCGTCGTAGGCCAGCAGGCTCTTGCTGCCGCTGCGGATGCTCGCCAGCAGCCCGCCCGCGCGCACCAACTCGTGTTCGGCGAAGAGGCGGGCGGTGATCAGCTTCGCTTCCAAGAACGGTGCATTGCCGCCGCCTTGGGCCAGATCGGCTTGTGCAGCCAAGGCCGCCCGCGCCAGCATCCAGCCACCGGCTACCACCCCGGCGAGGTCGAGGTAGGCCGCCGAGGCGGCAAACGGCAGGCGCATATCTTCCTTGGCCGCCAGTAGCAGCCAGTCGGTCGCTTCGCGCAAGGCCGCCTTACCGTCGGTCAGATTGGCGGCGACGACCGCTAGATCGTCCCCCGGCTGGGTTTTCAGGGTGGCGAGCGTTGCGTCAATGTCAGCGATCAGCGCCGTCATCGCCGCCCCGCCGTCGCGCAGCAGTTTACGGCCAACGAGGTCGGCGGCCTGAATGCCGTTGGTGCCTTCGTAAATCGGTGCAATGCGGGCATCGCGCAGGTGCTGGGCGGCGCCGGTTTCTTCGATAAAACCCATGCCGCCGTGGACCTGCACGCCGGTGGAGGCGACGGAGACACCAAGGTCGGTGGCCCAGGATTTGACGATGGGGATCAAGAGATCGCCGCGCGCCTGCGCCCCGTCGATACCCTTATGGGCGCGGTCGAGCACGGCGGCGGCTTCCAGCGCCAGGGCGCGGGCCGCTTCGATCTTCACTTTCGACAGCAGCAGCATCCGTTTGACATCGGGATGCCCGAGAATGGTTTGCGCCTGCCCGCCCGGCAGCGGCTTCCCCTGCGTGCGCGTGCGCGCATAGGCGACGGCGTGCTGATAGGCGCGTTCGGCAATCCCGATGCCCTGCACGCCGACGTTCAGGCGCGCGTTGTTCATCATCACGAACATATATTCAAGGCCGCGATTGGCATCGCCGATCAACTCGCCCAAGGCGCCTTCGGTATCGCCATAGGCCATGACGGCGGTGGGGGAGGCGTGAATGCCGAGCTTATGTTCAAGGCCGACGCAGCGCAGATCGTTCTTGGCACCCAAGGAGCCATCGTCGTTGACCATCACCTTCGGCACGACAAACAGGCTGATGCCCTTCACGCCCGGCGGCGCATCCGGCAGGCGGGCGAGCACGAGGTGGATGATATTATCGGTATAATCGTGATCGCCGTAGGTGATGAAAATCTTCTGCCCGGTGATGCGATAAAGGCCGTTTTCCGCCGGAACCGCCTTGGCGCGCACAGCGGCGAGATCCGACCCTGCCTGCGGCTCGGTCAGGTTCATCGTGCCGGTCCACGAGCCTTCAATCATCTTGGCGAGATATTTTTCCTTCTGCGCTGGGGAACCGTGACGCTCCAGGCACTCAATCGCCCCGGCATTCAGCAGCGGGCAGAGGGCGAAGGCCATGCTGCCGCTGTTCCAGAGCTCCGACAGCGCGGCGGAAATCGCAATCGGCAGCCCCTGGCCGCCAAACTCGGGATCGCCGCCGACCGAGTTCCAACCGCCTTCGACGAAGGCATGATAGGCGTCGCGGAAGCCGGGGGCCGTCCGCACCACGCCATTTTCGAGGACGGCACCGTGACGATCGCCGGGCCAATTCAGCGGGGCAATCACATTGCCCGCGAATTTACCCGCTTCTTCCAGAATGGCATCGACATCGCTGGCATCGATGCCTTCCGGCAGAACATCCGCTACCCCGACGACGCGGTGCAGCGTGAAGCGAATATCATCGAGCGGTGCCTGGTACGTCATAATGCGATTACCTTCCCTGGATTCATGATGGTGTACGGGTCTAGGGCCCGTTTGATCTGGCGCATCGCTTCCAGCGCTGCGGGAGACTTATAATGTTCAAGCTCGTGCACCTTCAGCTTGCCAATGCCGTGTTCGGCGCTGAAAGACCCGCCAAGTTCTTGAACGATGTCGTGAACGACGCGGTTGGCCGCCTCCCACTGCTGCAAGAATGCCTCCCGGTCGGCCCCGACCGGTTGCGAGAGATTGTAGTGTAAGTTTCCGTCTCCGGCATGCCCAAAACTGCAAGGGCGGGTTCCGGGGATCAATTTTTCAATCGCCGCATCCGCCCGCGCCAGAAAGACCGGCACCGATGCCAGCGGCACCGAAACATCGTGCTTTATACTGCCGCCTTCATGCTTCTGGGCGTCCGAAATCTCCTCGCGGATGCGGCGGAAAGCCGCGCGCTGCGTATCGTTCTGGGCAATCGCAGCATCGACCACCCAGCCGTTTTCCATCGCCTCCCCAAGCCCTTCTTCCAGGGCGTTCTGAAGATCGCCCCCGGCGCGGGGGGAGGAGAGTTCGATCAGCGCGTACCAGGCGCTTTCCGTTTCCAAGGGATCTGACGTGCCGGGAACATGGCGCAGCACGGTTTCGATGGAAAAGCGGCTCATCAGTTCGAACATTGTTACCGTATCGCCTGACCGTTCGCGCAACAGCGCCAGCGTATCGATGGCCCCTTGCGGGTCGGCCACGGCGACGAGGGCGGTGGCAATGTCGCGTGGGCGCGGGAACAGCTTCAGCACGGCGGCGGTGATGATGCCGAGCGTGCCTTCCGCGCCGATCAGCAGGTGGCGCAGATCATAGCCGGTATTGTCCTTCCGCAGTCCGTGCAGGCCATTGTAAATTTCGCCATTCGGCAGCACGGCTTCGATGCCCAGCACCAGATCGCGGCTATTGCCGTAGCGCAAGACGGCGGTACCGCCCGCATTGGTTGAGAGGTTGCCGCCGATCTGGCACGATCCTTCCGCCGCAAGGCTGAGCGGGAACAGCCGGTCGGCCTCCTCCGCCGCCTTCTGCACATCGGCCAACACGACCCCGGCCTCGACGGTCAGCGTATAGGCGGCCTTGTCGATGGCGCGGACGCGGTTCATGCGGGCGAGCGACAGGATCACCGTCCCGGCTTCGGCAACCGCGCCGCCGACGAGACCTGTATTGCCGCCCTGGGGCACGATGGGGGTGCGGGTTTCGGCACAGAGTTTGACGACCGCCGCCACTTCTTCCGTTGTCGCGGGCTTAACCACGACCGAGGCCGACCCGCGATAAAGGCCGCGCCATTCCACCAGATGCGGTTCTACCAGCGCAGGATCGGTCACGACGCCCTTCGGGCCAAGCAGGTCGGTCAGGCGGGCGATCAGGGCCTCAGTCGGCATAGCAATATTCTTCCTTGTGACGGACGGATCAACGGGGGGCGGCGGCGCGGCGCAGCCGGTCCAGAATGGCAAGGCCGATGCCTTGCGGGGGGATGGGCATCACGGCGATGCCCGAGAACTCGGGCTTATCGAGGGCGCGCAACGCGGCGAACAGGTTGGCGGCGGCTTCGACCAGCGTGCCGGTCGGCGAGAGGTTGAAGACCTCGGCAAACCCTTCCGGTACATCGGGGCCGAAGGCCAGCAGGGCTTCGCCCGGCTGGGGATCGTCGCAGGTCAAACGCACCGGCAGGCGTGGGGCGTAATGGCTGAGCAACATACCGGGGCTTTTCGGGCTATCGGGCTGATCGGGGGTCGCCACATCGATTTCACCTAAGGAGGCTTCGAGCGTCTCCCGGGTGATGCCCCCCGGGCGCAGCAGCACTGCACGCTCGCCGGTCAAATCCAGCACCGTCGATTCAAGCCCGACCCGCGTCGGCCCACCGTCGAGGATCATGGCGAGGCGATTGCCGAACTCCGCCTCCACATGCTCCGCCATTGTCGGGCTAACTTTGCCGGATCGGTTGGCTGAGGGGGCGGCGACCGGGCGGCCGACGGCATACAGCAGTTGCAGCGCCACTGGATGATCCGGCACGCGGATCGCCAGCGACGGCAGCCCGGCAGTCACAAGATCGGAGACAGGAGCCTCTTTGCGGCGCGGCAGCACCAGCGTTAGCGGCCCCGGCCACAGGCGGCGGGCGATATAGCGGGCGCGGGTATCGAAGACGGCATAGCGTTCGGCAATCGCCAGCTCTGCTACATGGGCGATCAGCGGATTGAAGCTGGGGCGGCTCTTAAGCTCGTAGATCGCGGCGACGGCCTTATCCTGGGTCGCATCGGCGCCCAGCCCGTAAACGGTTTCCGTGGGGAAAGCCACAAGCCCGCCGGACAGGATATGGCGGGCGGCCTCGGCGATGGTCGCGGGCGATGGGGTCAGGATCGGCATGGCGGAACCGTGCCGTTCCAGGCCCGGCGGGTCAAGCCGCGCGATGGGTTTTTGCAGCGCGAAGCGTGTTGCACGGCACGCAGCCCTTGCCTTCAGGATGCCTTCGCCGCAATCATGCACCGTATGACGGCGAAAATCATCACCATTGCCCAACAAAAGGGCGGCGCGGGGAAAACCACCCTGATCGTCCATCTCGCAACCTTCTGGACGGCCCAGGGGCGGAAAGTTGCCGTGGTCGATATTGACCCGCAAGCCTCGGTCAGCCAATGGGCGAAGCTGCGGCAGGCCCGGCAGGGGTTGGCCGCGCCGCTGGTGACGAGCGTTACCGGCTGGCGAACGGCGGGGGAGGTGGAGCGCCTTGCCCGGACCTATGACCTCGTGCTGATCGACAGCCCGCCCCATGCCGCGACCGAAGCCCGCATTGCCATCCGCGCCGCCCAGCGCGTGCTGGTGCCGCTGCAACCGAGCGTGCTCGATCTGTGGGCAACGAAAGCCACCCTCGACCTTGCCGCCGAAGAAAAGCGCCCCGCCCAGTTGGTGTTAAACCGTGTGCCGTCGCGCGGGAAAGCCGCGCAAGAGGTGGTGGAGGAAGCCGCTCGGCAAGGCCTGCCGCTCGCCCCGCACCGCATCGGGAACCGCACCGCGCTCGCGGCCTCGCTCGCTGCAGGGCTGGGGATCGCCGAGTTCGAACCAAACGGCGCGGCGGCGCAGGAAATCGCGGCGCTGGCCAGAGGGATTACTGACTGAGGAGCCCTGGTTACGCGGCTTCCACCGCGTCCGATAAGCCTGTCCCGCTGATCCAGCCGCCCCCCAGCACGCGGTCGCCGTCATAGAAAACGGCGGCTTGACCAGGGGCGATCCCATGCTGCGGCGCGGCCAGGTGCAGGGTACCGCTGCCGTCGGCATTTCGGGTCAGGCGGGCGGGGGCCGGGGCTTGGGCGGAGCGCAGCTTGACCGTGCAGGCGACATCCGTTTCCGGGCCGCCCAACCAGTTTACGTCCTTGAGGTGAACGATATCGCGCCCCAGGGCACTGCGCGGGCCGACGACGACGCGGCGGCGGTTCGGCTCCAACCGGATGACGAACAAAGGCTCGCCGCCACTGACTTCCGCCCCAAGGCCGAGGCCCCGGCGCTGGCCAATCGTGTAATGGATGACGCCCTGGTGTTTGCCGACGACCTGCCCGGCAAGATCGACGATCTCGCCGGGTTCAGCGGCTTCTGGGCGCAGGCGCTTGACGATACTGGCGTAATCGCCATCCGGGACGAAGCAGATATCCTGACTGTCGGGTTTATCATGCACCGACAGGCCATAGCGCTGCGCCAAGTCGCGGGTTTCCGGCTTGCTGAGATGCCCCAGTGGAAAACGCAGGAAATCCAACTGGTCGGACGTGGTGGCAAAGAGGAAATAGGATTGGTCGCGCCCGGCATCCGCCCCGCGCACCAACTCCGGCCCGTGCGGGCCTAGACGGCGCTGGACGTAATGGCCGGTCGCCAGCGCTTCCGCCCCCAGGTCGCGCGCCGTCGCCAGCAGGTCGCGGAATTTGACCGTCTGATTGCAGCGCACGCAGGGGATGGGGGTTTCGCCGCGTGCGTAACTATCGGCGAACTCCTCGATCACTTGATCCTTGAAGCGGGATTCGTAATCGAGAACGTAGTGGGGAATGCCGATGCGTTCCGCGACGGTTGCCGCATCGTAGATATCCTGCCCGGCACAGCAGGCGCCTTTGCGCAAGGCAGCACCATAATCGTAAAGTTGAAGGGTGATGCCAACGACATCATAGCCTTCATCCTTCAGCAGCGCCGCCGTGACGGAGCTATCGACCCCCCCGGACATGGCAACGACCACGCGGGTTTCCGCAGGCGGTTTGGCAAATCCGAGGGAGTTGAGCATAGGAAACCTTTGGGGGAGGGCGACCCGTCAGCCCGCCATCATATTGCGGCTGCCGGTCGGCAGAGAGACGGTCAGACCGTCCAGTTCTTCGGTCATGATGATCTGGCAGCCGAGGCGCGAGGTCGCAGTCAGGCCGAAGGCGAGATCCAGCATATCTTCTTCGTCTTCGCTGGCATCTGCGAGGCGCTCGTAATCTTCGGGATCAACGACGACATGGCAGGTGGAGCAGGCGAGCGAGCCTTCGCAGGCGCCTTCCAGATCAAGCTGATTGCGATGCGCGATCTCCAGAACCGACAGGCCTACCGGCGCGTCCACATCGTGACGGTTGCCGTCCCGGTCGATGAAGGTCATTTTCGGCATCGAATTTCCTCGTCAGGGTTAAAACGCCCCTGTTTACCGTCTTGTCGGGGGCGGGTCTAGTGCCGTGTGTGATACGGCGCGCGCCCCCGATGCTGAAGACTTAAACGCTAAAGCTTTCGCCGCAGCCGCAGCGGGCTTTTTCGTTGGGGTTGCTGAAGGTGAACCCGGCGGTGAACTTATCTTCGCGATAGTCCATTTCCGACCCGATCAAGAACATCACGGCAGCCGGATCGACCAGTACGGTCACGCCCTTGTCTTCCACCACTTCGTCAAACTGCATCTTCTGATCGGCATATTCGACATTGTACGATAGGCCGGAACAGCCGCGCGTCTTGATACCAACCCGCAGGGCAACGGCGGGGGGATCGCGTTTTTCAAGGAGCGTTTTCACGCGCGCGGCAGCGGCATCCGTCAGGGTGATGACGGTTTTTTTCGCAGGGGCGGTCGCGGTTGCCATAGGGCAGCTCCTTAGTCTTAATCTAAGCTACTGAAGAAATATGGGCGTTTGCAGGCGTTCCTGCAAGCCGCCGCCATGCAGCGCAGAACTGCGTTAACTGCTCTGCCGTCGTGCTGGGGCCGAAACTGACGCGCAGGGTCGATCCGGCGATCGCATCCGGGTAACCCATTGCTGACAGAACCGCACTGCGCTTCACTTTGCCCGAGGAACAGGCCGACCCGGCGCTGACGGCGAACCCGGCGAGGTCGAGCGCGATCACCTGGGTTTCCGCCGGTTTGCCGGGCAGGGTGACGGAAAAACAGTTCGGCAGGCGCGGGGCACCGGTTGCGGCAGGCAGCAGCGCGCCAGCGGCCTGCAAATCGGCTTCGGCGGCATCGCGGAGCGGGGCGAGGGCCTGCATGGCGGGGATTTCGGCTTTGGCGGCACGGGCGGCGACGCCAAAGGCGGCGATGGCGCCGACATTCTCCGTTCCGGCCCGCCGTCCGCGTTCCTGCCCGCCGCCGCGCAGTAACGGCAGCGGTTCGCGCGGGGTCCCGGCGATACTGGCCCCCAGCACGAGCGCCGCCGCGCCCAGCACGCCGCCGAGCTTATGACCGGAGAGGGTGAGAAGATCGGCGCCCAGACCGTCCAGCGTAAAGGGGACCCGCCCGGCAGCCTGCACGGCATCGCAATGCACCAGCCCGCCCTTGGCATGGACCCGCGCCGCGATCTCGGCAATCGGTTGTAGAATGCCGGTTTCGCTATTGGCCAGCATGACCGAGACCAGCGGCGGGGCTTCCGCCGTCGCCAGTGCGGTATCGAGCGCGGCAAGATCGAGTGTACCGTCCGCCAAGACCGGCAGGACAATTGCGTCGGGCGCAGCTTGTTTTACCGCGTCATGCTCGATGGCCGAAACGAACCGCGCGTGATCGGGATAGCCGAGCAGGGCCATATTATTGGCCTCGGTCCCGGTTGCGGTGAAGATCACCTGATTGGCATCGACCCCAACCAGATCGGCGACCGCGCGCCGGGCGTCTTCGACCCGCCGCCGCGCCGCGCGCCCGGGGGAATGGACGGAGGATGGGTTGCCGCCCGCCTCAATGGCCGCCACCATCGCGGCCAGGGCTTCCGGCCGGGTTGGGGCAGTGGCGTTATAATCGAGGTAGATCATTCGGCGGCGAGCGCGAACGACCGAACTTCGACGCGCTGTTCGCACACGTCTTCCAGCGAGACCGACTCAAGGAAAAGGCTGATCTGTTCGCTGAGGGCTTCCCACAGATTATGGGTCATGCAGCGCGCCCCTTTGATCGAACAGCCTTGGGGCGAGCCGGGGGTGCAGCGGGTGGCGCGTAACGGCTCGTCAACCGCCGCGATGATTTCGGAAATCCGGGTTTCCGCCGCCGGTTTGGCCAGCAGATAGCCGCCCCCCGGGCCGCGCACGCTGCGCACCAACACCTGCCGCCGCAGCTTGGCAAACAATTGTTCGAGGTAGGAAAGCGAAATATCCTGCCGTTCGGCGATTTCGGCCAAAGCCACCGGCGTTCCCCGGCTGTGATGGGCCAGATCGACCATCGCCATGACCGCATAGCGGCCTTTGGTGCTGAGGCGCATGATTATTCCGCCGGAAGATGCGGCATCGGCTCCCGCACCGGCGTTCCCGCTGGACGCAGGGGGGAGGAATCTTCCAATTCGGCGACGCGCGCTTTCAGCGCCGTCACTTCCTCCAACAGCCCGCCGATGGCGCGGGCCAGCGGATCGGGCAGATCGGCGCCGGACAGGCCATAGGCGCAGAAATCGACCTTCGCCTCGCCGACCACCTTCGCCGGAATGCCGGTGACCGTCGCCCCCGCCGGAACCGCCTTCACCACGACTGCATTGGCGCCAACGCGCGCGCCGCGCCCGACGGTGAAGCCGCCGAGCACCTGCGCGCCCGACCCGACGATGACATTATCTTCGAGCGTCGGGTGCCGTTTGCCCTCGTGCAGCGAGGTGCCGCCGAGGGTGACGCCCTGATAAAGCGTCACATCATCGCCGATGATCGCGGTTTCCCCAATGACGACGCCCATGCCGTGGTCGATGAAAAACCGTTGGCCGATGAGTGCGCCAGGGTGGATTTCAATCCCGGTCAGCATGCGCCCGATGTGGGATATCGTGCGCGCCAGCGTGCGCCAGCCGCGCTTCCAGGCCCCATGACTGACCCGGTAGAACAGTACCGCATGCAGCCCCGGATAACACAGCAGCACCTCCAACCGCGACTTGGCGGCGGGGTCACGAGCGAGAATACTGTCGATCTCTGCGCGGAACTGCTTGAATGGCATGATGCCCATCATTATCACTAAGGCCGCCCAGGGCGCGGCTGCCCATCGGTCCTAGAGTAGGGTATAGAAAGCCCTACTGCTGCGGTCAAGTATGGGGCGGCTTGTGTTCAGTCTCCAGCGCGTTTGCCGGGGGCGGGCCATGTGTTGAAGGAAGGTGCGGAAGTCGATGCCCGAAGTCATCATCAATGGGCCGGAAGGCCGCCTAGAAGGCCGCTATCACCACGCTAAGACGCCAAACGCGCCAATTGCCGTGGTCCTGCACCCCGACCCGCGCGGCGGCGGGACGATGAACAATAAGATCACCTATGCGCTGTATCAGACCTTCGTCCAGCGGGGGTTTTCGGTCTTGCGCTTTAATTTTCGCGGCGTTGGGCGCAGCCAGGGCAGTTTTGACCGGGGCGAGGGCGAATTATCCGATGCCGCATCGGCACTGGATTGGTTGCAGACCTATAACCCCAATGCCTCGGCAAGCTGGGTTGCAGGCTTCTCCTTCGGCGCTTGGATTGGCATGCAGTTGCTGATGCGCCGCCCGGAGCTGGTCAGCTTCATTTCCGTAGCGCCGCCCGCCAATATGTTCGACTTCACCTTCCTCGCCCCGTGCCCGGTCTCCGGTCAGGTGATCCAAGGCGATGCCGACGAGGTGGTGCCGGAAGCCTCGGTCGCCAAGCTGGTGCATAAACTGTCGAACCAGCGCGATATTTCGATCGACTACCAAGTCATCCCGGGTGCCGGGCACTTCTTTGCCGATCAACTGACGCAAGTAACCGGGGCCGTTGATCGTTACGTTCGCGATACGATGGCGGCACTGCCCGTAGCCACGGCGGGCGGCGCCGGGCGCGGGGCGCTGCGCTGATCAGCGGTTGTCCGGTGTTTGAAACGGTGGCGGCGGCCCCGACGGGCTGCCGTTGCCGTTTTCGGACGGTGGGCCACCCTCGAAGATCCAGCGAAAAATCCCCGGGGCAAAGCCCGAGAGGGGATTGACGCTCACCTGTGGGTCGAGCATCGGCCCCGTGACGCGGAAGGTCCAGGCGAAGATGCCGCCGCCTTCGCCACCGGTCAGAATATTCCCAATCAGCGGAATGGCGTTGAGGACGCGGTTAATTCCGGCCATCGGCACCAACGTGCCATTCATATCCAGCCGGTCGGTCGTTCGATCGATGCGCCCGTCGAGCTTAAAGCCGATCGATAGGCCGGTCGTACGGCCATTGCTCAGCAGAATGCGCTGCGGATTAGCGCGAAAATCGATGGAGGCATTGTCGAAGGCGATCCCCTCGCCCGACAGCATTTGCGGAATGCCAGTGATCGACGCGATGGTTAGGATTTTGCCCAGGACGGGTTCGTCTACCAGCCGATAGGCGGTCATCTTCGCCTGCCCGCGCCAGCCTTCGGGGTCGGGTTGACCGTCGAGGGTCAACACGCCGCCGCGCACCGTATCGATGATGCCGCCAAAGGCCAGCGCGGCCCCGGCGTCCTGGGCTTCGACGTGCAGGCGGCGATCATCGCCCGCGCCGCGCAGAACGGCCGAGGCATTGCCCGCGCCGATCTTGGCGTTAAACCCGAGTTCCTGCCACAGGTCGCGGGTTATCTGAAGGCGGAAGCTAACGTCCTGTGCCTCTCGTTTTGGACCCAGAATGAGTTTCCCCAGCTTGGCTGTCAGATTGGCCGTCATCGGCGTTGGGGTGGGATTGGGCGGCTGTTTGGCGCGATCCGCCATCATTCGGGTGAGGTCCAGCGATTTACCGTCGAGGCTGATCGCCCAACCATCGCGCCCGCGCCGAAAGGTGGCCGCGAGATCGGTTCCTGGCAATTGCGCCCGCCGCAGCACGGCCTGCGTGATGTCGAGCTTGCTGTCGAACTGCACACTGCCCTCGGCGGCCCCGCCCCCGGCGGCGCGATACTCAAAGTGGCTGACTTGGGTTAGGCGGTTATTCTCTATCACCAGCTCGGCGCTGCCTTGGGCGGCCTCGCCAATCGGTTTGACGTAGAGAATATCCGACACCTCAAACCGGGCGCGGGTTAGGTCAGCTTTGACTTGAACCCTGGCTTGTTTCGGAGCCGGTTCGGTATAGGCGACGGTCAAGTCAATCGGGCCGGATACGTAACTATCCCCCGGCAGCTTCAGCGCTGCCCGTCCAGCATCATTGACCGTACCGATCAGGTTCAGGCTGCGCCCGGCGGCGCCGGTAAAGGGTTCCGCCCAATCGATCTTGAAGGCGACGCCATTCAATCGACCGGTTCCGGCGCCGGTTAAGCCTTTTTGGCTGACCTTCAGGGTCAGATTGGCGTCGGAGAGCGACACATCTTCGATAACATTCTGCACGGCGGCCCGGGTAACCTCCGCCTCCGCCGCAATGTCGAGCTGTTCGACCTTGAGCGCATCCAGCAGCGGGAACCCCATCGTCAGGGTGATCTTTGCGTCGCCCTGGCTGGTCTTTGGTTCGATACCAAAACGTTTCATAAAGCCAAGCGGCGGCTGATCGAGCAGGGTGAGCGCGTCCTGCACCGGTCCTAGAATGGCGAGTTGCAGGGCCATGCGCTGATCGGGGGCCTTCAATCCGCTGATCGTCAACGAGCCGTTTGGCACCGTTAGGCCGCTGCCGCGCAATTTACCGTCCTGCATCGCCATGGTCAGCTTGCCGTCGCTATGGGTATAGGTCAGCGTGCCGTTAACCCCATCGACCGGCGGCAGTTTGCCAAGGTAACTAACGGAGATATTCGTGGCTTTCAGCCCGGCAGTTAGGTCATGCACCTCCGGGTCCGCATCCTTGGCGGGCAGGGTGGCTTTGAAGAGGGCGGTCGCTTCCGTCACGCCGCCCTTGGCGAGGTTGGCGAAAATCCAGCGGCGCGGGTTCGGGGCAACCGTTGCGGGCCATAGCGACGGCAGATCAGCAAGAGTGAGTGATTTCACCCCCACCGATCCGCTAAGGGTGACGGGATACTGTAGCTGATCGGCGGCGATCTTACCGGTCAGGACCGTTCCAGTCGCCAGCGTCAGGCGGGGCAGGTCCACCTCCAGCTTGCCCTTATCGAATTTGACCTGCACCTCGGCATCGTCGATAGCGACCGCGCCGGTCGGCAGGTCAGCCTGGACGAGCCGCCCTTTTCCGGCTTTTAGGGCCGCATTGAGGCTGATCGGCCGACCATTTCCGTCCAGCGTTGTACGCAGGGTCAGTTTGCTCGGCAGTTCAATCCCGCTGAGTTCCGGCAGGCCCGGCAGGCGGGTTGCAACGGCGGCGGGCATGATCCGATCAATATCGACGCCCAGGGTAATCCGGTCGTCTTCCGCCTTCTCGGGCGCGAAAAAATCATATTGGCCTGTCAGGGCGATATGGGTCGCCTGTTGCTGAAGCGTCAGCGTACCGGTCATCGATCCGGTGATCGTGCCCGGCGTGAGCGTTTGTAAATTGGCCGAAACATCGGTGATCGGCCATTCAACGCCGGTGCGGTCGTCGAGAATGAAAAACCGCGCGTCGCGCAGGCGCACTTCGCGCAACCCCTCCGCCTCGCCCAGACCGAGAAGATCGATCAGCCATTGGGTGGGGGAGGCGGTGCCGGCCGGTTCTACCTCAGGCACCGGGGCTTCGCCGCCCGTCGTGCTCTCCACCCCTAGGGCAAAGGCGCCGTTTTCGCTGCGCACCCCACGCAGCGTGAGGCCATTTAGCCGCAGTTCCGTGGGTTTGATGCGTCCCCGTACCAATTCATGCCCACTGAGTTGCAGCCAGGCGGCGGGCATGGTCACCAGCCGAACGCCTTCTGGCGTTGAAACGCTGACCCAGGTCAGATCGAGACCGATGTTACCGCTTTCCCGGTCCCAGGCGACTGCGGCAGCCCGTGCCCGCACCGTATGGCCGGAGAGGGAGGAGAGGGTTTGCGTCAAAGGCTCCAGCGCAAAATCCAGCGGCAGCGGCCCTTGCGACAGGCGGTAGGCGCCATAGCCCACGGCCCCGATCAGCAGAAAAAACAACGCTAGCATTACCCGCAGAAGATGCCGGGTTACCCCATCGACGATACGGCGCCGCTTGACCCGCTTGCGCTTGAGCAGTACCGAACGATGGGCGGCGCCGCTGCGGCGGCCCGTTTCGGAGGCGGACGGAGAAGGGTCGGTCGATGGCGTTTCAGTTTCCATTCCTGGCAACACTCGCAAACCTACCGCGTCCGGGGCGGCCGGACCGGGTAGAGGTCGCCATCGAACGCTTGCTCGACCGGGCCGAAAGCCACGGGGAAGAATGCCTTGCGGCGATAAGGGCTATGCTGGCGCATCCGCAAGGGTCCGCGTTGATTGCGGCCATTTTTGGCAACAGCCCTTTCCTGACGGAGGCGATTCTCGCCGAACCAGCCTTTTGGGTGACAGTGGCGACCAACGGTCCCGACGCCACCTTCGCCGAAGTTATTAATCCCATCAATGACGAACTGGCCGCTGCTCAGCAATCCCCCGATCTCATGCGTAGCCTGCGGATCGCCAAACGCCGCGCGGCGCTGACGATTGCCGTCGCCGATATCGCCGGGGTTTGGCCGTTGATGCGGGTGACGGGCGCCTTGTCGGAGTTTGCGGACCGCTGCCTTTCGGTGGCGGCGGGGCACGCGCTGGCGATCAAACGTCAGCAGAAGGGCGAGGCGATGAGCGCCGATCTGGTGGCCAATAGCCGCCGGGGCCTGATCATCCTTGGTATGGGTAAGCTCGGCGCGCGGGAACTCAATTATTCCTCCGACGTCGATCTGATCCTGCTTTACGATCCCGACCGGGTTTCCTCCGGCGTTGCCGCTCTGCGCGATACGCTGCGCGAGACCTATGTGCGCTTTGCCCAGGATTTGGCGCGCTTGATCCACGAACGGACAGGCGATGGCTATGTCTTTCGCGTCGATCTGCGGCTGCGGCCAGATCCGGCGTCCACCCCGGCGGCCCTATCGGTGCTGGCGGCAGAGACTTATTACGAAACGGTCGGCCAAAACTGGGAACGCGCTGCGATGATCAAAGCGCGGCTGGTGGCGGGGGATGCCGAGGCGGCGGCGCTGTTTCAGCGTAACCTGCGGCCTTTCGTCTGGCGGCGGCATCTGGATTTCGCGGCGATTGCCGATATTCACAGCATCAAACGCCAGATCAACGCCCACAAGGGCGGGACGGAGTCGGTTCCGGGTCGCGATCTAAAACTCGGGCGCGGCGGCATTCGCGAGATCGAGTTTTTCGTGCAGACCCAGCAGCTCATCTGGGGTGGGCGCGATCCGTCGCTGCGGCTCCGCCCGACATTGGAGGTGTTGAGCGCCCTGGTCGCCGCCGGGCGGGTGCAGCCGACCAGTGCCGAAGCGCTGGCGGCTGCTTATATCCGCCTGCGCACCTGGGAGCATCGGGTGCAGATGGTCGAGGACCAGCAGACCCATAAACTGCCGACCGATCCCGAGGCGTTTGCGGCGATTGCTGCCTTCAGCGGCTATGCCGATGCCGAGAGTTTTACGGCGGCAGTGCTGGAAACCCTGGAGCAAGTGCGCTGCCATTACGGCGATCTTTTTGAAGAATCGCCGCCGCTGTCTGGTCCCGGCGATCTTGTGTTCACCGGGGTGGAGGATGACCCGGCAACCTTGCAAACCTTGACCGGGATGGGGTTTTCCGACGCGGCGGGGATTTCGGAGACGGTGCGCGGCTGGCACCATGGCCGCATCCGTGCAACCCGGTCGGCCCGGGCGCGCGAACTGCTGACGGAACTAATGCCGGGGTTGCTGAACGCCCTCGCGCAAACGCCGGACCCGATGGCGGCCTTTCGCCGGTTCGACCGGTTCCTGACCAATTTGCCCGCCGGGGTGCAGATCCTCTCGCTATTTCAGCAGAACCCGGGGGTGCTGGATTTGGTGGCGGAGATTATGGGGTCGGCGCCGGGGCTGGCGGAGCATCTTGCCCGCCACCCGCGCTTGCTGGACGGTTTGATCCACGATGCCCAGCGCATTTCCGCCGACCAACCGATTGCGACCGAGGCTGAGTTGGCGGAGGATTTGGCCGCCGAATTCGCGCAAAGCAATAGTTTTGAGGAAGTGCTGGACGGGGTGCGCCGCTGGACCGGCGACCGGCGCTTTCAGATTGGTGTTGCGCTGCTGCGCGGTGAAATCACCCCAGAGGCGGCAGCGCGCGGCCTTTCCGCCGTGGCCGATACGGTCATCGGCGCTTTGCTGCCGCAGGTCCATAGGGAATTTGCGCAAACCCACGGGCAGGTGCCGGGTGGGGAATTTGCCGTGTTGGCCTTGGGCAAGCTCGGCGCGCGGGAGTTGACGGCCTCCTCCGACCTCGACCTCGTGTTCATCTACCGCGTGCCCGACGGGGTGGATCAATCGGATGGCGGGAAGCCGTTGCCGCCGTCGCTCTATTTCCAACGCCTTGGTCAACGGCTGATCGGCGCCCTAACGGTGCTGACGGCGGAAGGGGAGCTTTATCAGGTCGATATGCGCCTGCGCCCAACCGGCAATAAGGGGCCGGTGGCCTGTAGCCTTGAAAGTTTCACCAGCTATCACGCCGATGAAGCCTGGACTTGGGAGCATATGGCCCTGATCCGCGCCCGGACGGTGGCGGGCGATCCGCCCCTCTGTGCCGACGTGCGGGCGGTGCGGGAGGCGGTTCTAACCCGCCCGCGCGACCGGGCGGTGATTCTGGCCGATGTTGCCGATATGCGCGCCCGTATCGCCAAGGAACGGCCCGGGCAGGGGGCGTTCGATGTCAAAGACCGGCCCGGGGGCCTCGTGGATGTGGAATTCATCGCCCAAGGCCTCATTCTGTCCACAGCGGCGCCGGGGGCGGCAAGCCTACCGCCGGACCTTGGCCATACGCTGACCGGCCTGCACTGGCTCGCAAGCGTCCGGGTTCTAACGCCCGATGCGGCGGATCGGTTGATCCGGGCCGGGCGGCTGTGGCAGCGGCTGCAGGTCATGCTGCGCCTGGCCGGTACGGGCAAGTTCGACCCGGCGACCGCCCCGGAAGGGGTGCGGCGGGCGTTAGTACGCGCGGCGGGCGTTCTTGACTTTTCCATCCTCGAACAAGAGATGAGTGAGGCCGCGACGGAGGTGCGGGCGCTGTTCCAGGCGCTGATCGTTCCCGCCGCTCCGGCAACCGATCCTTCCGCAACAGGAGATGCGTGATCATGAGCCTCGACGTTGGCACCCAAGCCCCGGACTTTACCCTTCCCACCGATGGCAATGGGTCGATCACGCTCAGCGCCCTTCAGGGTAAGCCGGTCGTGCTGTATTTCTACCCGAAAGACGATACTTCGGGTTGCACGGCAGAAGCCTGTCAGTTCCGCGATATGCAGCCCGATTTCTCGGGCGTCGATGCCGTCGTTATCGGCCTGTCGAAAGACAGCGTGGCGAGCCACGATAAATTCAAGAAGAAGTACGAGCTGCCCTTCACCCTCGCGTCCGACACCGACGGAACGGTGTGCGAAGCCTATGGCGTTTGGGTCGAAAAAAGCATGTACGGTAAGAAGTACATGGGCATCGAACGGGCGACCTATCTGATCGGCCGCGACGGTAAGATCGCCAAAATCTGGCGCAAGGTGAAAGTGCCGGGGCACGGTGCCGATGTACTGAAGGCCGTGAAGGCGCTGTAGACCGTTCCCCCATCGGCGCATCCATGATAAAGTTTTATGGATGCGCACGATTGATTTAGAAACTGATTTGCTTCGCTGCTTTGTCGCGGTGGCCGACCGGGGCGGCTTTACCGCGGCGGCGGAGGCCATTGGCCGGACGCAATCGGCGGTTTCCCTCAAGATTCGTAAGTTGGAAGAAACCCTCGGCCTGCGGGTCTTCGAGCGCACCAGCCGGTCGTTGTCCCTAACGTCGGACGGGGAGGTGCTGCTGGGCTACGCACGCCGCTTGCTCGATCTCAACGACGAGGCCGTGCAGCGGTTAGTTGGGCCGGATGCCAGTGGCACCCTGCGCCTGGGCGTTGCCGATTATATCGCGCCCCGCAGCCTGCCGCTGCTGCTCTCGCGCTTCAATCGGCATTTCCCACGCATTCATGTGGAGGTGCGCACGGGGTTGGGCATGGACCTGATCCCGATGCTGAACCGGGGCGAGCTTGATTTGGTGATCTGCGGGCGCGAGCCGGGCATGAGCCTCGGGCGGCTGCTCTACCGCGAACCCCTGGTCTGGGTCAGTGGCGAGGGGGCAACCCTGCCGAAAGGCCCCGCCGTGCCGATGGCGGCGCTGCCATTCCATTGCAGCCATCGCCGGGCGGCGGCAGACGTGCTGGCCCGCGCCGGGCTGCGGCAGGAGATTGTTTACACCAGCAGCTCGGTGGCGGGGGTGCAGGCTGCCGTTGTTGCGGGGCTGGGCATCGGCGTTCTGCCCCAGTCGGCGGTTCTGCCCGGTATGCGCCTGTTGACCGCCGAGGATGGGTTTCCCGATTTGCCGGAAGCCGAAATGGCGGTGGTCGGCGAAGAAAAGCTGACCGGAACAGCGGGCGCGGCCTTCGTGCGCTTCTGGGAAGAAAGCCTCGTGCCGCTGATCCGGCAGGACGGGGCGGAGGTCGCCCCCCGCCCGTTGATTCAAGCGTAGCGGATCATCGACAGGTCGCTGGTCTCGATCTCCGGCTTCTGACCCGAGATCATATCGGCCAGCACCCGGCCCGAGCCGCAGGACATGGTCCAGCCCAGCGTTCCGTGGCCGGTATTCAGATAGAGATTGCCGAAGCGCGTCGGCCCGATGATCGGCGTGCCGTCCGGCGTCATCGGACGCAGGCCCGACCAGAAGGTCGCCGTCGCAAGATCGCCGCCGGTCGGGAAGAGATCGCGGACGGAAGTTTCCAGCGTTTCGCGCCGCCCCTGCGGTAGATCAGTGGTAAAGCCCGACAGTTCCGCCGTCCCGCCGACGCGGATACGGTTGCCTAGCCGGGTGATGGCGATCTTATAGGTCTCGTCCATGACGGTCGAAACCGGGGCGCCCGCTTCGTCGGTCATCGCCAGGGTCAGCGAATAGCCCTTCACCGGATAGACCGGCACGGTCACGCCGAGCGGCGCCATGAGGTGCGGGGAGAAGCTGCCCATCGCCACCACATACGTGTCGGCGGTCAGCACCCCGGCGCTGGTGGCAACGCCCGTCACGCGGGTGGCATCGGTCACCAGCCCGTCAATGCGGGTGTTGAACAAGAATTTGACGCCCAGCCCTTCGGCCAGTTTCGCCAAGCGTTCGGTGAACATATGGCAGTCGCCGGTTTCATCGTGCGGCAACCGCAGCCCGCCGACGATCTTATGCTGCACCTTCCCGAGCGCCGGTTCTGCCTGGGCGCATTCGGTTGGGGAAAGCCGTTCGAAGGGCACATTATACTGCTTCAGCACTTCGATATCGCCCGCAATAGCGTCCATCTGCTGATGGGTGCGGAAGACCTGCAGCGTGCCGAGGGTGCGTTCGTCGTACTGAATGCCGGTTTCGGCGCGTAGTTCCACTAGCTTGTCGCGGCTATATTCGGCAATGCGCACCATCCGCGCCTTATTCACCGCGTAGCGGGTGGCGGTGCAGTTGCGCAGCATCTGCGCCAGCCAGAGATATTGCCGAATGTCCAAAGTTGGGCGCACGACCAGCGGGCCGTGCTTCATGAACATCCATTTCAGCGCTTTCACCGGCACCCCCGGCCCGGCCCAGGGCGAGGAATAGCCTGGGGACACTTCGCCTGCATTGGCAAAACTGGTTTCCTGCGCGGGCGACGGTTGGCGATCCACCACCGTAACCTCATGCCCGGCTTTGCTGAGGTAATAGGCTGTCGTCACCCCGATTACGCCGCTGCCCAGCACGAGAATGCGCATCCCGGAAGCTCCCTTATTATTCATTCGGACTGCAAAGCGCTAGTATATCCGCAGGAGCTTGCGAGGTCTTTGCGTTCATTCGAAGATATGGCTGATTTTGAGGGGTGGATGACGGAAAATTCGATAATTTCGGCAGAAACTGCGGCCTACACGCTCGACGAGATCGATCGGAAGCTGCTGCGCGCCTTGCGCGCCGACGGGCGGATCAGCAATGCCGATCTTGCCGCCAGCATCGGCCTGTCGGCCTCGGCCTGTCTGCGCCGCGTTCGCCTGCTGGAGCATCGCGGCATTATTCGCGGCTATACTGCCCTGATCAGCGCGCCCCAGGACCAGCCGCCGACCGTGGCGATCATTCAGATCACCCTGGAACGGCAGACGGAGGATCATTTAGGGCGTTTTGAAGCCGAGATCCGTAAATGCCCGGAAGTGACCGCCTGCTATCTGATGACCGGCGTCGCCGACTATCTGGTGCTTGCCGAAACGCGCACGGTGGCCGATTACGAGCGGCTGCATAAAGAGGTTCTGTCGCGCATTCCCGGCGTCGCGCGCATTCAATCCAGCTTTGCCATGCGCCGCGTTACGGATTGGCGGCCGGAGGGCGGTTAGGCGGGCTGGGTGACGGTGCGCAGCCAAGCGGCGTAATCCTCTGCGCTTAGGGCTCCGCTGGCGAGGGCCAGCATGGTTTCGATGCACTCGTTATCGGATGCAATCAGTTTAACACCGTTCAAGAGAAGAAAAAGTTCGCAGGCAACGAATGCCGTGCGCTTATTGCCGTCCACGAAAGGATGATTCCGGGCAATTCCGAAGGCATAAGCGGCGGCAAGGTCACAGAGGTGTGGCTCACCAAAAGCATAAAGATGCTGCGGACGCGCTAAAGCAGCCTCCAATAGTTCAGGCGAGCGCGTTCCAGTCAGGCCTCCGTGTTCGGCGATCTGCTCCTCGTGGATCGTCGTAATGATGCTGGGATGTAGCCATTCAGGTTCATTCATTGGGCGAGCACGCGCAGAACCCCCCGGCGTCGCGCCATAATGTCCCGCGCTAAGTCTAATTGTCGGCCCTGTTGATCATCTTGGGCGGAAATCACGACCCCCTGCGGTGTTTCCGACAGATACACCACATCCCCTTCACCTGCCTTCAACGCCGCCAGCATTTCGCGGGGCAGGGTCAGGCCGATTTCGTCGCCGATACGTTGGAGTTTGAGGGCTACCATGATCATTTCTCCATCAGATCAGCTTAGAGCGGTTTCCGGTCGTTTAGGTTCATATCGCCGCTCTAACCTATTGCTTTGTGAAGCGAATACGTTGTCGCGGGGGATGCTATCTACTCGTGATTCGCTCTAGTCTAGCAGATCATGGCCCCAAAACGAAACGAGGGCCGATAGGCCCCCGTTCTAACGTCGATAGCCGATAACGTTACGACCGCAAGCCGTAATCAAGCATGCCAATCCAGAACCGTTCCAACCGCCGGAAGGTATTGGCGGAGGAGGTAAGCTCGGCTTCCGTCGCCACCTCGCCCAAGGCGGCAACCTGACGGTCGAACATACGATCCATGATCTGGCAGAGTTCCAGCCCCTTGGCCGACAGTTTCACCCGGATAGACCGGCGGTCGTGGGTTGAACGTTCCTGCATCAGATAGCCGTTTTCGACCATCTTGCGGACATTGTAGGAGACATTAGACCCCAGGTAGTAGCCCCGGTTGGTCAATTCCCCGACAGTTAAATCGTCGCTACCGATGTTGAACAGGATGAACGCCTGAACATTGTTGATATCCTCGATCCCGAGGCGATCAAGCTCGCTTTTGATCAATTCCAGAAACTGACGATGCAAGCGCTCGGTGAGCCGGATTGCCTCCAGATATGCGGCCTTCACGTTTTTCTCCTTGGGTACCGCCCTTCATCCCCCGAGAATGACGGAACCAGCGTTAGGGAATATGCTTAGACCCTTGATACCGTCTTCAATCGGCTTTGGCTAGCATCTGAATAGTCTCAGCCGCGCGAATAATCACAGCATTGGGGGCATATGCGACGATTTTTCCCTTTGGACGGTTGGTGAATGTAGTTTTTCCAAGCAGATAGAACCGTGCGCCACGTTGAATACGTATGCATCCCTAATCGCATCGTTATCATCCGTTTTTAGTCAGGTCGAGCTCCCGTCCTGGCAGTGCGGCGAAGAAATTTTTCACAAGATCGGGGGTTACGTCATTCAGCGTCGCGGGCGACCATTTCGGCGCTTGATCCTTATCGATCAGCAGGGCGCGGATACCCTCGCGGAAGTCTGGCCCGGCCATGCAATGCTGGCTAAGGCGGAATTCGCGCACGAACACGGCCGCGATATCAAGGCCCTTGCCGCCGCGCAACTGTTCTAACGTAATCTTTAGGCTGGTGGGCGACTTATGGGCCAGGGTTTCCGCCTGGGCTTTGGCCCAAGCGCTACCATCGGCGGTCAGCGCGGCCAGAATGGCTTCGATACTATCACCCGCGAAAAGACGGTCGATATCGGCCTGCTGGGCGAGCAGTGGACTATCGCCGCGCGGCTGATCGAAGCGGGCGATGATCGCCTCGGCGTCAGCGTCCGTGGCAGGAGCTTCCGCGACCAGGGCATCGCGCAGGGCGGGCAGATCGGCATCTTTAATGTGATGGGTGGCAAAGCCGATGGCGCAGGCATCCGCCGCGCCCAGCCGCGCGCCGGTTAGCCCGAGATAGAGGCCGATTTGCCCGGGCATTTGATTGAGAACCCAGGTGCCGCCAACATCCGGGAACAGGCCGATCCCTGTTTCCGGCATGGCGAACATCAGACTATCGGTCACCACCCGCAGCGGGCCATGCGCCGAGAGGCCGACGCCGCCGCCCATGCAAATCCCGTGGATCAAGGCAATGATCGGCTTTGGATAGGTATGCAGCAGATGGTTGAGCGTATATTCCTCGCGGAAAAACGCATCGGCCAATGCCATCTCGCCCGCACTGACCGCCTGCGCCACGGCGCGCACGTCGCCGCCGGCACAGAAAGCCCGGTCTCCGGCGCCTTGCAGGATAACGCAGCGGATATCGGGATCGGTCGCCGCGCGGCGCAACACCGGGTCCATCGCGCGGATCATCTCCAGCGAGAGGGCATTCAGCGCCTTCGGGCGGTTGAGGGTGATGATCAGCGCGCCGCCTTGGGTGTCGAACAGCACGCTTTCCTGGGCCTGAACCTCCGACATCTTAACCCTCTTTCAGCAGCTTGCGCGCCGTGATCAGGCGCATGACTTCGTTGGTGCCTTCTAAAATCTGATGCACCCGCAGATCGCGGACGATCCGCTCCACGCCATATTCCTTAATATAGCCATAGCCGCCGTGCAGTTGCAGCGCCTGATTGGCGACCTCGAACCCGGCATCGGTGGCGAAGCGCTTGGCCATCGCGCAGTGCAGCGTCGCATCGGGATCGCCCCGGTCGAGGGAGCGGGCGGCGCGATGCACCATTAGGCGCGCTGCTTCTAACTCCGTCGCCATATCGGCAAAACGGAATTGCAGCGCTTGGAAGGATGCGAGTTCCTTCCCGAACTGCTTGCGCACGCTCATATGCTCTTTCGCCGCCGTCAGCGCCGCGCGGGCGCCGCCGAGAGAGCAGGAAGCGATATTGATGCGCCCGCCGTCGAGGCCCTTCATGGCGAATTTAAAGCCTTCGCCTTCTTCGCCCAAACGGTTCGCGACCGGCACGCGGCAGTCTTCGAAGGTGACCACGGCGGTCGGCTGGCTGTTCCAGCCCATCTTCTTTTCGGGCTTACCGAAGCTGAGGCCCGGCGTGCCTTTTTCGACCAGCACGGTGGAAATCCCGCCCGGCCCGTCACCACCAGTGCGCACCATCACGGCATAGACTTCCGACACGCCCGCGCCGGAGATGAAGGCTTTTGCGCCGTTCAGCACGTAATGATCGCCGTCGCGGACCGCCCGCGTCCGCAGGGCCGCCGCGTCGGACCCGGAGCCGGGTTCGGTCAGGCAGTAGCTCGCCAGCTTTTCCATGCTGAGGAGGGAGGGCAGAAAGCGGGTGCGCTGATCGTCATTGCCGAAGCGGTCGATCATCCACGCGACCATGTTATGGATCGACAGATAGGCGGCGGAGGCAATGCAGCCCGCCGAGAGTTCTTCGAAAATGAGGGCCGCATCAAGGCGCGTCAGGCCCGATCCGCCCGACTCCTCGCGCACGTAAATCCCGGCCATGCCGAGTTCGGCGGCCTTGCGAAAGGTCGCGACGGGGAAGAAATGCTCCTCGTCCCACTGCGCCGCGAAGGGCGCCAAATGTTCGGTGGCAAACTCGCGCGCCATGCTTTGAAAGGCGCGCTGATCTTCGGTCAGCTCGTAGGTCATAGGCTTGTTCCTCCCCTTTTTCTCGATCATAAGGAAGCCGCTGGGGCTGTCAATCGAGCCTATTGACGTGCGGGAAAAGATAGCCTGCCACCGGAACTTCGGAAAACCCCGAAATTCAGGTTACGCGCACGTAAAGATAAAGGAAGTGCCATGTCGCGTCCGTCGATCATTTCGCCCACCGGTTTTCCCTTCACCCGCCCGCGCCGCACCCGCATGGCCGAATGGTCGCGCCGCTTGGTGCAGGAAAACCGCCTGAGCGCCGCCGATCTGATTTGGCCGGTGTTCGTGATCGAAGGGGAGAAGGAAGCGCGGCCCATCTCCGGCCTGCCAGGCGTATCGCGGCTAACGATTGATCTGTTGATCGAGCAGGCCAAGCGGGCGGTGGACTTGGGGATTCCCGCGATTGCGCTGTTTCCGGCCATCGATCCCGCCCGCAAATCCGACGATGCGGTGGAAGCCTGGAACCCGGACGCGCTGATGCACCGTGCCATTCGCGCGCTGAAAAAAGCCGTGCCAGGCATTGGCCTGATCGGCGATGTAGCGCTCGATCCCTATACGCTGCATGGGCACGACGGCATCGTGGTCGGCGACCGGGTGGATAATGACGAAAGCGTCGCCGCCCTGGTTAAAATGTCCCTGGCGCAGGCCGAAGCAGGGATCGACGTGATTGCCCCGTCGGATATGATGGATGGGCGCATCGGCGCGATCCGCGAGGCGCTGGAAGAAAATGGCTTCAGCCAGACGCTGATCCTTTCCTATGCCGCCAAATATTCGTCCGGCTTCTATGGGCCGTTCCGCGAGGCGTTGGGCGTTACCGGCGCGTCCTATGGGCCGCAGGGCAAGGCGACCTATCAGATGGACCCGGCGAATAGCGACGAAGCCTTGCAGGAAGTTGCCATCGACCTTCAGGAAGGCGCGGATTGGGTGATGGTCAAGCCCGGCCTGCCGTATCTCGACGTGCTGCACCGGGTGAAGGAAACCTTCGCCGTGCCGACCTTCGCCTATCACGTCTCCGGCGAATATGCGATGTGGAAGGCGGCGTCGGAGGCGGGCTATATCGACGGTAAGCGCACCTTGCTGGAAACCATGATGGCGTTCAAACGCGCGGGCGCCGATGGAATTCTGACCTATGCGGCGCTGGAGGTGGCAGAGCTGCTGCGCGGTTAGGGGATCGGGCCGACTGGGGGCAAAGCCCCCGGTCTTACCGTCGGCGGGCACCTTCCATCGTTACCGTACAGGCCTCGCCCGCAATCTCCCCGCAGGTCGTAAGGGCGGCTTGCAGAGTGTTTTGTCCGTAGCGGTCGGTTGCTGTGCACCCAAGGGGACTGCATAGCCAAAGCTGGATAGAAAATTCATCGTCCCGGCTCAACCAAGCATAGGCGTAGGTCTGGCCCTTCACATCGGTGGCGAAATAGCCAGCGTCGAAGGCATGGGCCTGATAGCTCCGTTGTCCCGCTTGCGCCAAGGTCGATAGGGTTGGCGGGGCGGGGGGCCAATCGGCGCAGCCGGTTAAGGCAGCGATCATCCCAAGGGCAAGCAGGCGCTTCATCTTTGGCCTCCTACTCCGTTTTTAACAGCCAGTCGCGGATCGCCGCGATCTGGTTCGGTTGGAACAGCGACGGGGCGTGACCGCAGTCGGGAAACTCGACAAGATCGACGCCGCCCCGCGCGACCATCCCAAGGGCGGTGGCGCGCAGCAGCAGGCCTGATTGCCCGCCGCGCAGCAGCAGTACCGGTTGCTGCACTTGGTTCCACAGCGGCCACAGGTTCACATCGCCAATCGGTGCTTTATCGAACCCAGCGTAGAGATTCGGATCGAAGTTCAGCCGATAGCTTCCGTCCGCTTCCTGCCGGGTGGAGTGTTTGGTCATCCAGGTCCAATCGGCATCCGAAATCGGCCCGAAATCGGCGTAGCGTTGGCGCAAATGCGCTTCGGCTTCGACCAGCGAGGCAAAGACGGGCCGCCGGTCGGCGGTGGCGATGCGGTCCAGCGCTTCCTTCGGAATGAAGCTGGCGACATCGTTAAGGATAAGGCGGCGAATACGTTGCGGTTGCACCGAATTGACGCCGAGTGCGATCAGCCCCCCCATCGAGGTGCCAAGCCAATCGACCTCGGGTAACCCCAGTTTGTCCAGCAAGGTCAGGCATTGCCAAACATAGCTGGGGTAATCATAGCCTGCCGGATCGCTTAACCAGTCCGACGCGCCGCGCCCGGCGATATCGACGGCAATCACCCGATACCGGTCGGCCAAGGCGGCGGCGACCTTATCGAAATCATGGGCGTTGCGGGTTAGCCCATGCACGCAGAAGAGGGTACGCGCGGCATCCGCCGGGCCGGTTTCCCGGATGGCGAGGAAGAGACCCCCACCGATATCGATCCGCGCCGTTTTCATCATACCCCCTTGCCCGATTTACCCGTCAATGGCCATCGCCTCATCTTCCACCACAACATATGCATCGGGGAAGAAACCATTGAAGCGCGTTGCCAAGGCATTGGAATAGGCGCCTATGCGGCCAAATTCAATCCAATCGCCTTCGGTCATGTCGGCGGGCAGGCGCAGGGTAACGGGCAGCACATCGGTCGAATCGCAGGTGGGGCCGTAGATCGTATAGTCCAACATCTCGTCGCTAAAGGCGCGGCCTGGGCGGATTGGTCGCACCGGAAAGCGCAGCCGGGCGGTGACCGTTTCCGACAGTGAACCGTAAATCCCGTCGTTAATATAGAGTTGATCACCCTTGCGCAGATGTACCTGCGTGACGAGCGACATACCATCCGCCACCAGGGCACGGCCCGGTTCGCACATCAGCACGCAGTCGCGCCGCAGTTTGACCTCTTTCAACCCCTCTTCGATCTCGGCAAAGAAATCGGCCAAGGGCGGTACTTCGGCGCCTTGGTAGGAGGTCGGGAAGCCGCCGCCGACATCGAGATAGGCGATATCGACGCCCGCGGCCGCAATCACCTCGCCAACGATCTTCAGCGCGGTGCGGAAGGCGCGCGGGTTGGCGCATTGCGAGCCGACGTGGAACCCCACCCCGGCGCGGGCGCCTTCGGCCTTGATCTCTTGCAGCAGTTCCACCGCTTCGGCTGGTTTGGCACCGAATTTGGCCGAAAGATCATAGGCGGCGCCGGCCGAGGGGGTGGCGAGGCGCACGATGATGGCCAAGCCTTCTTCCCGCGCTTCGTCTAGAACCTTATGCAACTCGTCGCGCGTATCGATGACGAAATGTTCGACGTTATAAACTTCGTCGGCGATCCGAATGGCAGAGCGGCTTTTGACCGGATGCATGAAATAGCATTCGGCATCGCGGAACAATTCCCGCACTTGGGCCACTTCGTTCAGCGACGCCGTATCGAAATGGCGAATACCTTCGTCATACAGCGCCCGCAGGATCAAGGGGTGCGGATTGCATTTGGTCGCGTACAGCACGCGCCCGTCGAACGCATCGAGGAAATCGCGCGCCGCGCGCTTCACCACATGCGGGCGGACGCAATAAACCGGATATCCAGGCTTCAGCGCCGCCACCATCGCGGCGGCATCGGCATATTTCGGCTGCTGCGGCCGCTTGCCGCCTTCCAGAACCCGTTGACCTTCGACGCTCATACCCTGTCGCCTTTCCTGTCGGGGCTGTTCCCATTGGCGGAATACCGGGGAACTATGTCACGAAAGCGGCGTTAGCCGTGTATCCGTTCGATGACAAACCCGGCAGGACTGCCTTTGGCATCCGCTTTGCGCGCAGCAAAGCGGGCGGCAATATCCTCGGCGCTCGGGTCATGGGCGGGGTGCCCATCGGACCGGGCAGGAAGATGAACCATCACGGCACTGGCGCGCAGCAGCGGAAAATTCCGCTCCCGCCCATCGCGGTCCTTGGCGGTGATATGGCCGCGCAACCGGCTTTCGAGATCGTAGAGCGAGGTAACATCGGTGCGGAACTTGCCGAGAAGCTGATTTAAAACATCGGCGACATCGGCTTCGCCCACCCCCACGGCCCCCATCACAAAATCGTCGCCGCCGATATGTCCGGCGAAGAAGCCGGGGGCATTTTGGGCAATGCGCATCATATCGGCGAACATGGTGATCACCCGGTCGCCCTGGCGGAAACCATAAGTATCATTAAAGGGTTTAAAGAAATCAAAATCGATGAAAACGATACTGACCGGCTCCGTCCCTTGGTCCAAAGCCCGGTCGATCCACTCTTGGATCTTCTGATTACCGGGCAGGCGGCTGAGCGGGTTTTGGTCGCGGGCGCCCGCCAGATTATACTCATGCACCAGTTTCAGTAGGGATCGTGGGCTGAGGAAGCCAAGGTAGCGGCCATCCTCCGTCACCAGAATCCCATCGGCAGCACTATCGCCGGAAAAGGCTTCGACGATCCGGTCAATATGGGTTCCGATATCGCAGACCGGGCAGGTGACGATCAGGTCGCGCACCCCATCGCCAATCGCCCGATTGCGCAGCAGATCGCTGCCAAACCGGCTATAGGCGAAACGCTTGATATCCCGTTCGCGCACGACGCCCAAAGGGCGCCCCCGGTCATCGACCACCGGGATCACCTCGGCCGTTTCATTCTGCCGGAAGGTTTCCAGCAGGTCGGCCCGGGCGGTGTGCGGCGGGATGGGGGGAATGCGCTGGATCGCCTCCTCCATCAGTGGGCCGGAGGTAACGGGGCGGCGCCGGTCCGCGTGATTAAGGTCGAGAACCGTCAGATACTCTAGTTGTAGCCCCCGCAGATCCGTTGTGGGGCGGGCGATGCGATAGCCTTGGGCGAAATCGCAGCCGATATCGCGGCAAACATAAAATTCCCGGTCGGTTTCGATCCCTTCGGCGATTACCTGAATACCGCGAATATGGGCGTAATTCGTAACCTGTTCGACCAGCCCGCGCTTGCGCACGTCCTGATCGATCCCGGAGATAAAAAACCGATCGATCTTCAGATAGTCTGGCTTGGCTTCATAGAGCATCTTCAGGCTGGCATAGCCGACGCCGAAATCGTCAATGGCAACGGCAATGCCGGAGGCGCGGTACTGTTCGAACATGCGGTTGCCGCCGTCGTGCAGATTGAATTCCGACCGTTCCGCCAACTCAAGGCAGATGATCGACGGGGCGAGACCGATTTCCTGCAACAGTTCGACCGTGAAGCCCGACCGATACCCTGGGGCGCCGAATAGCCGCGAATCGACGTTCAGAAACAGCATGCTGCTGGTCGCAAGGTCACGGCGCTGGGCGAATTTGCGGATCGCCTTGGCGCGCAACGCCAGTTCGACCGGCACCATCTGCCCATCGGCAATGGCGGCATCGAACACATCGGACGGGGTTTTGAACCCGATGGTATCAACCCCCCGCATCAGCGCTTCGAACCCCAAAACCCGCCCATTGCGGAAGGAGACGATGGGCTGATAGCCGTAATCCAGCCCGGCAAGGCGTTGCTGCCAGAGAGGATTATCAAGCTCGACCGGCATGGAGGGGACATCCAGCATGGACAAGGCAGCTCACGACGGAACCAAGGGGACGCGGAGGCGTCACACGAGCGGCTACCCTAATCCCGAAGTGTGACTCTTTCGGGTCAAACTGCTTAACACGCCTGTCATACGCGGGCGGCGGCAAAGGGAAACACCGCCCGCGCAGGTTAGCAAAAAGACTATTCGAGACTAATGTTGCGCGCCTTGATCAGCGGATGCCAATAGGCGCTTTCCGATGCAATGTAGGCCGAAAGTGCCTTTGCGTCGCTGGGGATCGGCTCCAGACCAAAGTCCAGCAGTTTCTTTGAAACCTCTGGGTTGGCTAGGGCCTTTTGCAGCTCGGCGGTTAGTTTCGACTGGATAGCGGCGGGGGTGCCCGTCACCGTGACCAGCCCCTGCCACGCATAGGCCTCGATATCCTTATACCCAAGCTCCTGCAAGGTCGGCACATCTGGCAGGGCGGCTAGGCGGGTTTTGGAGAAAACCGCCAAGGGCTTCAGCCCGCCCGCCCGGATCTGCGGCAGGCCGACGGCGGCATCGGCGACCATCAGCGGTAGTTGGTTCGCCAGCACGTCCTGCACCGCCGGGGCGGCGCCGCGATAGGGGACATGGTTCATCGCAAGCCCGGCTTTTTCAATCAGCAGTTCCATGGCCAAATGATGGGGGCTACCGATACCGGGCGAGGCATAATTGGTTTTGCTGGGCGCGGCCTTAATCGCCTCAAACAATTCTTGCGCGGTTTTCGCCGGGGTCTGGCTATTGACCACCAAAATAAGCGGGAAGCGCGCCATCAGACCAACCGGCGCGAAATCTTTCACCGGATCGTAGCGCGGTTTGGCAAACAGCGCCGAATTATAGACCAGCGAGCCATTGTCGCCAGAAAACAGCGTGTAGCCATCGGGCGGCGAGCGGGTGACGCTGGTGGCCGCGAGGACCGAGGCGGCGCCCGGCTGGTTTTCAACGACGACCGGCTGTCCCAGGCTTTTCGACAGTTCGTTACCAATCACGCGGGCGAGAAAGTCCGACCCGCCGCCGGGTGGATAGCCGACGACCCAGCGCAGCGGGCGGCTTGGGTAGTCTTGAGCGTGCAGCGCGGGCGCCGCGCTCAGCGCCGCCAGCGTTACCGCCGCGAGGGCCGTTAGTTTACCGAAAGCGCGCATGACCGTTTCCCCTGATGGTTATTAGTATCAGTTGAAACGAATGGACAAAATGACGCGTCTGTCAAGCCTGGCGGGGTTAACGCTTATTTCCCCTGTCTTCAATTTTCCGTATAATGAAGACATTCACGAAGGATCGGAGGTAATCATGACGCGCACGACAACCTTGACGGTCCGGGTTAGTGGAAGCCTAAGCGATTTCGTGGCCGCAAACGTTGATGAAAACGGCGCATATGAGAATGTCAGCGAGTATATCCGTGACCTGATCCGCCGTGATAAGGCACGGGCTGAGGATGAAGCATTCAAGCGGCTGAAGGCTGAGTTGACCTTGGCATTTTCCGCCCCTGAAACAACCTATCAACCGATGACCGCAGCGGATATCATTGCGCGCAATCGGCGTTGACCCAATGGCTGCCGTCCATATCCAGGAAGCGGCGGCCTTCCGCCTGGATGAAATTTATCGCTATACCCGTGATCGCTGGGGGGATGCCAAGGCTGCAGACTATATCGACGGTCTTTTCGATGTTTTTACTCGCCTAGAAAACCACGCAGCTTTCTCGAAGCCGATTCCGGCAGAATTTGGGATTGATGGATTTTTTACGCGCTACCAATCTCACATCATTTATTGGCGTAGGCTATCCGATGGTTGCATCGGGATTGTGACAGTGCTTCACGTCCGAATGCATCAAATCGACCGATTCCGTGAAGCCTTTGATCTTTAAAAGGATCACCGCCCCTTCGCTTTAGCCTCCCGGTCCAGCGCCTTCTTTGTCCGGGTGGTCGGATCGGCGGCCAGCGGGTCTTCGGGCCAGACGTGGCGGGGGTATTGGCCGCGCATATCTTTCCGCACCTCGGCATAGGCGCCTTTCCAGAACCCGGCTAAATCGCGTGTGACCGCCAGCGGGCGGCGGGCGGGGGAGAGGAGATGCAGCAGCACCGGCGCCCGCCCATCACCCAAGCGCGGGGTTTCCGCGAGGCCGAACATTTCCTGCAAGCGCACAGCCAGCACGGGTTCGTCGCCGGAGTAATCGACGGCGACCTGCGAGCCGGTTGGCACGTCGATATGGGTGGGGGCGAGTCGGTCGAGGGCGCGCTGCTGTTCCCACGGCAAAGCCTCGCGCAGGATTTGCGCCAGCGGCAGATTGTCGAGATGGCTCAGACGGCTCCGCCCGTCAAGATGGGGGCCGAGCCAGTCTTCGAGCGTGGCGAGCAGGGCGTCGTCGGACCAATCGGGCCAGTCCTCCCCCGTCGTGCGGCGGGCGAAGGCAACGCGCTGGCGCAGGGTTTCGGCGGCATCGGACCAGGGCAGACAGTGCAGCCCGATCTGGCGGATACCCTCCAGCAGCCCGGCGCGGACCAGATCGGCGGGCGGATTGGGGATCGGTTTATCGGCGAAGACCAGCGCGCCGAAGCGACGTTGACGGCGGGCGGCGACGGCGTTTTGCGCCTTATCCCAACTTACGCTATCGCGGTCCTCCATCCGGCTTGGGAAGAGCGCTTCCACATCGGCCTCCGTCAGCGGGGCGGCGAGGAAGATGCGGGCATTCGCCCGGTCGCCGTCGAGGGATGCTACGGCCAGCAACGGGGTGGTCGATTGCGGGTCTTCCAGCGGCAGCAGGGCCCCTTGGCCGCTCGATAGCCGAAACTGACCGGGCGGGCCGCGCCGCTGGGCGATTCGGTCGGGATAGGCGAGAGCGAGCAGGCGTCCGGCGTCGCGCGTGTCTAGCCGTTCATCGGGTCTCACGCCGATCTGGCGGCGAAACTGCGTTGCCTGCTGACGAATGGCGGCGGCGGCTTTGCGGTCAAGGTCCGGGTGGTTTTCCGCACCGATCAATAGGTCTAGCCGATGGATGAGATCGGTCGAGCGAGCGCCGCCGCGCGGTCGGATGGGGTCGCGATCGCCGAGGAGGGCGGCGAGCAAGCAGGCGAGGGCGCCGTCGCCCATCTCCCGCCCCTTGAGCATCAAATGCGCGAGGCGCGGATGGGCGCCCAGTTTCGTCATCGCCTGACCGTGCGGGGTAATCCGCCCGTCCGCCCCGAGAGCGCCGAGATCGGCTAGCAAGGCGCGGGCGCGGGCGAGCGCCGGGGCGGGGGGCGGGGTCAGCCAGCGCAAATCCTTGGCTTCCGCTCCCCAGGACGCGAGTTCAAGCGCGAGCGGCGCGAGGTCGGCGCTTTCGATTTCGGGCGGATGGAAGGGCAGCAGCCCGCGCTGCTCCGCCTCCGCCCACAGCCGATAACAAACGCCGGGACGTTGCCGCCCGGCGCGGCCCCGGCGCTGTTCGGCGGCGGCGGCGCTGACGCACACGGTTTCAAGGCGGCTCATGCCCGTTGCGGGATCGAAGCTCGGGCGCCGCGACAGGCCAGCATCGATAACGATGCGGGTGCCGTCCAGGGTTACACTGGTTTCGGCAATGGCGGTGGAAAGCACCACTTTCCGCCGACCGGACGCGGCAGCGCGGAGCGCGCGGTCCTGATCGGCGAAGCTCAGCTCCCCCGCCAGGGTCAGTAGATCGACCGTTTCCGGCAAACTACCCTCAAGCGCGGCGGCAGTCCGGCGGATTTCCCCGGTTCCGGGCAGGAAGGCCAAAAGATCACCCTCTGCCTCCTCGCGCAGCGCCTGGCGCACGGCAGCGGCGACGCCCGGCTCCAGCCGGTCGGGCCGCCCGAGGTAGCGGGTTTCCACCGGATGCGCCCGCCCGTCGGAGGTCAGCAAGGGTGCAGCGTCCAGCAGGGCCGCGACGCCCGCGCCATCAAGGGTGGCGGACATGACCAACAGCCGCAGATCGTCCCGCAGGGCCGCGCGGGTTTCGAGCGCCAGGGCCAAGGCGAGATCGCTATCAGCATTACGTTCGTGAAACTCGTCGAACAGCACGGCGGCGACGCCGGATAATTCTGGATCGTCTTGGATTTGGCGCAGGAACAGCCCCTCCGTCACCACCTCCACGCGGGTTTTCGCCGAAACCTTGCTGTCGAGGCGCACGCGGTAACCGATGGTCTCCCCCACCGTCTCTCCGATTTGCGCGGCCATGCGCTGGGCGGCGGCGCGGGCGGCGATGCGGCGCGGCTCCAGCATCACAATCTTACCGTCGCCGCGCCAGTCGGCCCCCAGCAGGGCCAAGGGAACGCGGGTGGTTTTCCCGGCGCCCGGCGGGGCTTGCAGCACCGCGCGGCCCTCCTGCGCAAGGGCGGTTAGAAGGTCTGGCAGCAGCGGTTCGATAGGCAGATCCATGCCGCCGCTCTACACCGATTTGACGGCTGCTACCACAGTATTTGCCAAAGCCCCCGCGCCCGCGCTAAGGTCCGCCCGATTTGTGGTCCGGGAGTGGTGCGGTGAGCGATATTTTCCGCGAGGTTGACGAGGATCTGCGTACCGAACGGGCGCAGCAGCTTTGGCAGCGTCATGGCAAGCTGGCGGTCGGGGTGGCGGTTCTCGTCGTTCTGGGCGTGGCGGGCTATACGCTGTGGCAGCAGCGTGTGACCGAAAGCCGGATGAGCGCGGGCAGCCATTATGCCGAAGCGGAAAACGAGCTGGCGCGCGGCAATAAGGACCAAGCGGCGGCGGGCTGGGGCCTGCTGGTTCAGGAAGCCAAGGGCGACGGTTACGGCCTGCTCGCCCGCCTGCGCCTTGCCGCGCTTGCGGCGGAAAAGGGCGAGGCCACGGCGGCGGCCAGTCAGTATAAGGCCATTGCGGCCGATACGGCGGTGGCCCAGGAATACCGCGATCTCGCAACGCTTGGCGCGGCCCAGGCCGAAGCGGCGACGCTGACGCCCGACGCGCTCGAAACCGCGCTAAAGCCTTTGCTTGCCGATAATCATCCGCTGCGTGCCCAAGCGCGGGAGATTTTGGCGGCGGCTTTTCTGAAGGCTGGCAAGACTGACCAAGCCCGCACGCTGCTGGCGGCGATTTCCGACGATCCCGGATCGCCGACAGGGGTGCGCGCCCGCGCGACCGAACTGTTGGCCGCCCTGGGGAAGGCGGGGTGAGCCGGATGAATTCTGCCCTGCTGCGCCGCTCGACGGCGCTGATCGGTCTTGTCGCGGCATCGCTCGCGCTCGCTTCCTGCGGCGGTGGCTCGAAGAAGCCGCCCCTACCCGGCGAGCGGATCGCCGTGCTGAAATCGACGACGGTGCTGGAAGCCGATGCCGCGTTGGCCGAGGCGACGGTCGAACTGCCACGCCCGGAAACCTATGCCGATTGGCCGCAGGCGGGGGCTTTCCCCGACCATGCCCGCCATCACCTTGCGCTGGGCGATCAGGTGACGCAGGCATGGACCGCGTCTATCGGCACCGGCTCGGCCCGTCGCCGGGCGTTGCAATCGCTGCCGGTGGTGGCGGATGGGAAGGTTTTCACAGTCGATAGCGAAGGCTATGTTAGCGCCCACGCCATCGGGGACGGGCGGCTGCTGTGGCGCGCGCCGACGATACCCGACGATGAGGATGATCCCACCGTTAGCGGGGCCGCCGCCTTTGCTGGGGGCAAGCTCTACGTCGCCACGGCGGCTGCGGAATTGGTGGCGCTCGACGCCGCAGACGGCAAAGAACTCTGGCGCAAGCCGCTGCCAGCTCCGGTGCGGGCCGCGCCGACGATTTCCGGCGACCGGATTTTTATTATCACTCTCGATAATCAAACCATCGCCCTGTCGCTTGACGATGGTAAGCGGCTGTGGGGCCATAGCGGCATTAGCGAAGTTGCCGGGCTGCTCGGCGGTGGTGCGCCTGCCGTGTCGGGCGATTATGTCGTCGTGCCCTATAGCTCGGGCGAGTTGTTTGCCCTGCGCTATGAAAACGGGCGCCTGCTGTGGGCCGATAATCTATCGGGCCTGCGCCAGTCGAACGCCGTCGCGGGGCTTGCCAATATTCGCGGTAATCCGGTGATCGACCGGGGCGTCGTTTTTGCGGCCAGCCACGCCGGGCGCCTGGGCGCCATCGAGCTGCGGACCGGCGAACGGATTTGGGACCGCGAGCTTTCGGTCCAGGAAGACCCGTGGGTCGCCGGGGAATATCTCTTCGTCGTCACCACCAATGGCGAGGTTGTGGCGCTTACCCGCACCGATGGCCGCATGCGCTGGGTACGCCCGCTGCAACGCTTCGCCGACGAGAAGAACCAGAAAGAGCCGATCCGCTGGTCCGGCCCCGTGCTGGCGGGCGACCGGCTGCTGCTCACTAGCAGCGAGGGTAAGATCGCCGCCGTCTCCCCCTATACCGGCGAACTGCTGGGCGAGATGGGGATTCCCGGTGCGGCGGTTCTGCCGCCCATCGTCGTTGGTAAAACGCTTTATGTTCTAACCGAGGATGGCCGTCTTGCGGCCTATCGCTAATGCCTGATTTGACCCTTCCCCCTATCGTCGCCATCGTTGGCCGCCCGAATGTGGGGAAATCCACCCTGTTCAACCGGCTGGTCGGCAAAAAACTGGCGATTGTCGATGATACGCCGGGCGTGACCCGCGACCGGCGCGAGGCCGATGGTCATCTCGGCGATCTCGAGTTCCGCGTTATGGATACGGCGGGGCTGGAGAATGCCACCGACGATTCGCTGCCCGCCCGCATGCGCCGTCAGACCGAACAGGCCTTGGCGGATGCCGATATTATCCTGTTTGTCATCGATGGGCGCGCCGGGGTGACGGCGGACGATACCCATTTCGCCAACCTGCTGCGCCGGTCCAATCAGCCGATTTTGCTGCTGGTCAATAAGGCCGAAGGGCAGGCGGCGCGGGCTGGGTTCCTCGAAGCCTATGAGCTTGGCATCGGCGAGCCGATCCCCGTGTCTGCCGAGCATGGCGAGGGCATGGCCGATCTTTATCAGGCCCTGCGCCCGCTGATCCTGAAAGACCTGCCGGAGATTGAAGACGAGGCGACCGACGACGAGGATGAGGCCGCCGCCGCCCGTCGTCCGTTGCAGGTCGCGATTTGTGGTCGCCCGAACGTCGGTAAATCGACGATGATCAATCAGTTGCTGGGCGAAGACCGGCTGCTGACCGGGCCGGAAGCAGGGATTACGCGCGACAGTATCTCTGTCTCTTTCACTCATCGTGATCGCGAGATGAAGCTGTTTGACACCGCCGGGCTGCGCCGCCGCCCGAAGGTGCACGATAAGCTTGAAAAACTCTCGGTCGCCGATACGCTGCGCTCCATCCAATATGCCGAAGTGGTCATCATGGTGATCGACGGCACCCAGGGGCTGGATAAGCAGGATTTGAACATCGCCGCCAGTGTCATCGACGAAGGCCGCGCCATCGTGCTGGCGGTCAATAAATGGGACGCGGTGGAGAATAAGGACGAGCGGTTGCAGGAGATCAAAGATCGCCTGTCAATCTCGCTCACCCAGGTCAGTGGCATTCCCATCGTCACCTGCTCCGGCTTAACCGGGCGCAGCCTCAACGTGCTGCTCGATCAAGCCTTGCAGGCGCATAAGCGTTGGAACTTCCGCGTAACGACATCGAAGCTGAACCGCTGGCTGGAAGGGGCGCTGGAAGCCCATCAGCCGCCGCTGGTTTCGGGCCGCCGCATCAAGATCCGCTATGGAACGCAAATTAAGGCCCGCCCGCCGACGCTGGCGCTCTTCTGCACCAAAGCCTCGGAACTGCCGGATCATTATATCCGCTATCTGGTGAACAGCTTCCGCGATACCTTCGACCTGCCGGGGGTGCCGATCCGCGTCGTGCTGCGCCAGCCGGATAATCCTTACGATGATGATTAACATACGAGGGGCGGGGAAATTCCCCGCCCCTCGTATGGTACAGAGTCCGCGTTTTTCTACGCCGCCCCTTGGGTCTGGCTGGCGTAATCGGTTAGCGCGCCGTTGAGGTTGCCCGCCTCGCCCGAAAGGCTTTTGGCGGAATGGGTCAGCGTATCGGCAATCGATCCGGTGGTTTTCGCTTCGCTTAAGACCTGTTGGATCAAGCTGCTGGCCGTCTGTGCCTGGGTGGCGATCTGGCCGACGCGCGAGGCGACCTCGCTGGACGTCGCGTTGTGCTGTTCGACCGCCGAGGCGATGGAGGTTTGCAGCATATTCACTTCGGTCACGGCCGCGCGCACGGCTTCGAACCCACGCACGGTAGCCCCGAGGCTATCCCGAATAGCGTGGACCGTTTCGGCAATACGGCTGGTGGCGCTGGTCGTGCTTTCGGCGAGCTTCTTCACTTCCTGGGCGACGACGGCAAAGCCGCGCCCTGACTCGCCCGCCCGCGCGGCCTCAATCGTCGCATTCAGCGCCAGCAGCTTGGTTTGATCCGCGAGGCTGGTGATGAATTGCACGATGCCATCCACTTCCGCCGCGCTCTCGGTGAGGGTTTTCACCGTATCGCCGGTTTCACCGAGGAAGCGGGTGGCGTTATCGGCGCTGCGCTGTGCGTCGGCGGCGCGCTGGCTGATTTCCTTGATCGCCGAGGTTAATTCCTCGGTCGCGCCGGAAACCTGCAAGGCGCTGCGGCTGCTTTCCGCCATCAAGCCGCCGACATCATCGGCCAGGGTGATCGTATGGCGCGAGCGTTCGATCAGCGAGGCGGCGACCTGATCGAGCGATTGCGCCTGGCGGGCAACGCTACCGGCGACCGTCTGCACGTCGGTCATCATCGCTTCCGCCTGACGGGCGGCGAGGATTTGTGCGGTCACGTCGATCCAGGTCAAGGCGAGCCCAACGAGGGCGCCACTACCGTCGCGCACGGGTTCGAGGTTGGCGGTCACATCGGTACTGCCGACCCGCAGGCGAAGATTGCGTAAGGCATCGCCGCTGCCGGACAGGCAGGCCTGCACCCGTTCGGCGCCAAGGCCCAGCAAGTCGCCGCTGGCGCGGTCGATGCTATGCGCTTCGCAGAAGCTGATCGCGGCGGGATTGAGGAAGGCGACGTGGCCGTGCTTATCCAGTAGCGCGGTCGGCGTTGGGCTGCCGTCGACCATCTGCTTCAACTGCAGAACATTCTCGACGCTTTCGCGCAGATGGGCGAGGGCGCGCGCCATGACCGCCATTTCATCCGGTCCGGTCGGCGGAATCGCCTGTTTGGTATTGCCCGAGGCCACGGCTTCCATCACCTGCGCGAAAATCCCGAGGGGGCGGAAAACCGCAATCCGCAGCACGATGAACCCGCCGACGGCAACGACAACGGCGAGGATCAGCAAGGCCTGCTGGCTGTTACTCTGCACATCCGCTGCTTGCTGGGTAAAGTCATCGATCCCGCGCGTCAGGGCCAAACCGGCCCAGGGGCGATTATTGCCGCCCATGAGGGTCGTGCGGGCGGTCGCAACATCACTCACCCCTTGGGGCAGACCTTCGCTCTTGAACACGCTCTGGTTTTTACCGTCAAAAATCTCGACCGTACCATCGAGCGACGGGCCGATGCCTTCCAGCAGGTGCAGCGGATCGGTCACCACTTCCATGATGCCAAGAACACGGAAACCGCCGACCGGTACAAAAATACTGTGCAGCGGGCGGCCTTCTGATGATTGCCAGAGAATTTCGAAGGCTTGGCGCTGGGCGCCGCGATCGCGAGCCTTCAATTGATCGAGAAGGGCTTGATCTTCCGTCGCGGTCGCCTTGCCGCCCTTGGTGGTGCGCGAGAGCAGAGCCATCTCCGGCGTGAAGATATTCACCGCAACCAGATTGATCTGCTGCTCGATCACCGGCGTCAGCGTGTAAAAAAGATCGGTCGTGAAGCCCAGCTTGGCCACGTCTTTCGCTTCGGTTGCCGGGGGCAGGTCGGTTGAGCGGCTCCATTCATTCGCGATAGGGGCGATACGTTCGCTATACACCCGCGTCATCTTATCGCGGACGAGATAGGTCAGGATTTTGCCAGTCGATGTGTTCAGCGTATCGGTGGCGAACGCCGTATAGGTCGTCAGCATATTGGCCTGTGTGTACCCGACGGCGGCGGCAACGATCAGGAATAATGTCACCAGCACGCGGCGGAGCGTCAGGCGCGGGGTCCAGACCGAAGGAATGCGATGCTCAGCCATGCCAGACCTTCCTTGCTAATACGACCGTATTCAAAAATGCATGCATGAAATGCGCCATCCGTCCTGAGACCAAGGGCCTGGGAGACGGCGGGAGGCATCTACCTATTCATCTAGAGACGCGCCATCGCATTGGAAGAGGCACCGGCCTGTGACGAACCGGCGCCAGCCTTGGGCGGGCAACTCCCAGGCGATGGCGCGTGCGGAAAGGGCTGGGGAACCCCATTCCTGGACGATGCGGGGGAGGGCGGCATCGCCTGAAATGGTTTTTAAACAAATCAGAAATTTTTGAGAAATATAATGGGATGCTGTGGCTATAACCGGACGTTATTGTGCGTTGCGGTAGGTTTTAGCGCAAGAAACTGTCCGTCCGGTCAGAACCGATCCTCTTATGGTGTTAGCGGACGAGGATTTCCGAAACCTCGCGCACTTGGGTTCGGGCGCGCAAGAGATAAAAGCCCTGCGTTGCCAGATGGTTGGCAACGAAGACCCCATCGGTCGCGCCGTTCATGACGATGAGCGGGTTGAGCAACGAGGCTTCGTGCAGGCTGGCCAGCATCTGGGTCCAGACATTAAAGGCCTCCCGTTCGCGTAGAAGCTGCTGATAATCGGTCCCGAGTTCGCGCAGGATCAGGTAATAGGCGTATAGCCGCCCTTTGACCCCATAGAAGACATTATCCGCCCGCCGGTCGATAAACTGGTCGCGGCCTTCCAGGATCTGTCGGTCGAGCACGGCGGAGGCCGAACCGAGGTCGGACATGATCCGGTCGAGCAGGGCGATGAGATTGTCGCCCCGGCGCTCGAACAGCGCCTGCCCTTGGCCGAGGCGCTGGTTATACGTCCGCAGCGCTTTGGCCGCAGCCCGGTATTTGGCGTCGGAGGAGGTGGTCGGCGCCCAGGAGGTGGAAAAATCGAACAGCCAGATATTCGGCGCCGACTTCAGCAAATCGACGGCTTTTGATAGGTCGGGATCGGCTTGGGAGGAACCCCGATTGCGGCCGATCTGATCCATCATCTCCGTAGAGAACCGCCCAATGGCCTCCATCATACCGGTCTGAAACTCCGGCATATTGTCGAGCCACCAGCCCGGTAGAAAAATCGGATCATTGGCCGTCCAGCGGTGGGTGATGGTTTCGCGTTCGATCAGCGTCGCCGCCATGGCCACCGCATGACTGCCGCCTTGGGGAAGCTCGGTCGGCGCCAGGGTTGTATCATCGTCGATGACATGAACCCACAGCATGCCGACCGGAATATACAGTGCGACGAGCAGCACGAGCGCCAAGGCCATCTTGCCAATGAGCCCCACGCCGATCCTTAGGCGCTTCGGCCAGAAGCGCGAAGCCAGCGACCGTTTTTCGAAGTCGAATTCCGTCACCCGATAAACTCCCTTCCCCCCGGACCCTGAACGGCTCCATTCCGCCACTCTAGGACGGCGCTACGGCATATATAAGGCCGAGAGCGTAAAATTTCAGAATGCCGGAAGGTTTTCCAGGGGGGTATGGCTCCATTAACCTAAAATACCCTGGAGAAGATCACAGGATTTTTCAGGAATCTGTCAGAGAATCGTCACGGAAGCGTCATTTCGGAACGGCATGGTTGCCCTGGCAAAACTGCGGGTGCGTGCCGACGCATTCCCCCGCACCCGTTTAGACCCTTGATCTGCGAGACACCGATGACCGACGCAAGCCTGGCGCCCGCCACGACCCATGACGCCGACGAGGTGACCAACCTTTCCGATAACCCGACCTTCGCTTCGGTGGTCGATGCCAGCCTCAGCCGCCGCTCGGTGCTGATGGGCACGGCGGCAACCGCGCTGTTCGGATCGCTCGGCGGTGTGTCCGCCCTGACCATCGCGGGTGATGCCCAGGCCGCCGATAAGGCGAAGAAGCTGCTGGGCTTCAAGCCGGTGGCAAAGAGCCTAGCCGATGCCGTTATCGTACCGGAAGGCTATGACGCGCAGATCATTTACGCCCTCGGCGATCCGCTGACCGCTAATACCCCGGATTATAAGAACGACGGCACCGATGCCGATTTTGAAAACCGGGCGGGTGATCATCACGATGGGATGGAGTGGTTCGGCCTGAGCGCGGACGGCAAGCCGTCCACCACCGCGACCAATCGTGGCATTCTCGGCGTCAATCACGAAGCCACCACCGACGAAAAACTCTCCTCTTTCTTTATCCATCCGACGGGCGGTACCGCCACGCTGCCCCGCCCGGCAGCCGAAGTAGATAAGGAATTGGCGATCCACGGCGTGTCCTTCGTCGAAGTTCGTAAGAATGCCGCCGGCAAGTGGGAATATGTGAAGGCGTCGGCCTTCAACCGTCGCTTCACCACCCTGACCGAAATGGAAATCAGCGGCCCCGCGCGGGGCAATGCGCTGCTGAAGACCAAATATTCCCCCGACGGCACCAAAACCCGCGGCACGTTGAACAACTGCGGCACCGGGAAAAGCCCCTGGGGTACGCTGATGACCGGTGAAGAGAATTGGAACGGCTACTTCTTCCGTGCCAAGGGCGATGACGAAGCGCGCGGTAACGATAAGTCGGTCACCGCACTGAAGCGCTATGGCCGCGCCGAAGGGGCTGCCTCGCGTCACGGTTGGGAATCGGCGGGTTCCGACGATAAGTACATGCGCTGGAACAATGTTAAGACCGGAACCTCGGCCGACGGCAGCGATGATTATCGCAACGAAATGAACGGTCAGGGCTACGTGGTCGAAATGGACCCGTACGATAAGACCAAGCTGGCGAAGAAGCGTACGGCCCTGGGCCGCTATGCGCATGAAAGCGCCGCTTTCAGCCTTCCGGTTAATGGCCAGCCGCTCGCCGTCTACATGGGCGACGATGCGCGCAACGAGTATATCTATAAATTCGTGTCGGAAGCCACTTGGTCGGCGTCGGATGCGACGGCAGCTGACCGTTTGGCTGTTGGCGATAAGTATCTCGACAAGGGGACGCTCTACGTCGCGAAGTTCAATGCCGATGGGACCGGCGAGTGGATCGAACTGTCGATCAACAATCCGAAGATCAAAGGCTACGACAAATATGCCTTCGCCGATCAGGCGGATGTTGCCGTCAATGCGCGCCTCGCGGGCGATGCGGTTGGCGCAACCAAGATGGATCGCCCGGAATGGTGTTCCGTCAATCCGGCTAATGGTGAAGTCTATTTCACCCTGACCAATAACGCTAACCGCACGTCGGAGCCCAAGGGTGGTTCGGCGCTGGAGCCGGATGCCGCGAATCCGCGGGCTTATTCCGACGTCAAGGGTACCTCGCGCGTGCAGACCGGTAATTCGCACGGTCACATCATCCGCGTGCGCGAAGCGGGTGGGGCCGGGGCGAAGGCCTTCTCGTGGGATATTTACCTCTTCGGGGCCGAAGCGTCCGCCGATCCGGCCAGCATCAATCTGTCGAAGCTGAACGCCAATCAGGATCTCTCCAGCCCGGATGGTCTGGCCTTCAGCAAAGCGACCGGCATCTGCTGGATCCAGACCGATGACGGCGCCTATACGGATGTGACCAACTGCATGATGCTGGCCGCCCTGCCGGGCAAGGTTGGCGATGGTCAGAAGGTCAATATCAACTACACGAAGGCCGATGGGGCGAAGTTGACCGTCACCACCCCGGTTGGTAAGGCCCCGACCGAAGGCGAACTGAAGCGCTTCCTGGTTGGTCCGAAGGGGTCGGAAATCACCGGTATTGCTGAAACGCCGGATGGCAAGGCGCTGTTCATCAACATTCAGCATCCGGGCGAAGCCACGAAGATGGCCGATGTCACCGACCCGGCGAAGTATGAAAGCCAGTGGCCGGCGAATGCCGGGTACGGCGCGGGCAAGCGTCCGCGCTCGGCGACCATTGTCATCACCAAAAAGGATGGTGGCGTGGTCGGCGCATAACGCGAGACCATATGCTGAAAAGAGCCACGCAGTCCTTCGGGGCTGCGTGGTTATTTTTTGGGCAGGTTTTTCGCAGGTTTATTCAGCAGCCCGCAGCATTCCGCTCCGTCTATTCAGGGCTGCTGTCGTTTCGCGTTCCACATCGACGAAGGTCTGGATGAATTGTCGGGCCAGCACCGACTGGGGGCGGTGCCGCGCCCAAATGGCCTGGACGCGATAGGTTAACGGGTCTTTCAGCGCGCGAATGTCGATCAGCTCCGGCTGGCCCGAGGCGGCGGTATAACCATCGACGATAGCGGCCCCAGCCCCTCGGCTGACCAGCGACAGGGCGATGCGGTTGGTTTTGACCTCGATTTCCGGGTTGAGGGCGACATCCGCCATGCTCATGGCATTGTGCAGCAGCCCGCCCAGCGGATCGCCCGCGCGCAGGCCGATAAAGGGCCAGCGCGTCATTTCCGTAAGCTCGATGGCGGCAGGCAGAGGCGCGGCCGCGCCTTTTTGGAAGATCGCCACCATCGCGCCTTCGGCCAAGTCTTCGATGCTTAACCCCGGATGCGGCGTTGCTTCGAAAGCAAAGCCAAGGTCGACGTCCTGGACCAGCAGCGCATCGACCAGATCCTTATAATGGTGGGTTTCCACCTCAAAATTGACGTCCGGGTGATCCTTGCGAAAGCGGCTAATCGCCTGGGGCATCATATCGATGCAAAGGGCGGGGGAGGCGGCAATCCGCAGCCGCCCCGACCGCCCGTCTTTAAGGTTGCGCGCTAGCTTTTTGAGGCTCTCAAGACCGGAATAAATCTTCTGCACTTCGGCGAAAAGGGCTAGACCTTCGGGCGTTGGGTGCAGGCGGCCTCGAATGCGCTCGAACAACGTCAGGCCGATTTGATCTTCGGCATGCTGCAGAATTTTCGTAACGGCGGGCTGCGAGACATTTAGCAGCCGTGCCGCCCCGCTGACCGTTCCGGTCACGATGATGGCGTGAAAAACCTCGATATGGCGCAGCCGCATTCTGCCTCGAACCCCCCGGCAAGGCATAGGATAGCGTTTACACTAGCGCAGTTTACGGCGGACGAAAGAGTTATATCGGGTAAAGTCCAGGTTATAGGCTGGAAAGCCGCTTTAGGGCTTGATCAAATAGCGGCGGCACGGCGGCAATGATCGGAAGATCGGCCAAATCCACGCGGCTCAGCCAACGGGCATCGCGCGCGTCGTCGCCTGCGGCAAGCTGGCCCTCAGGATTGCGCCCCAGCACGGGGATCAAAATATAGTGAAACCCATCGGAAACCGCTTCCAGCGGCGGCAGCAGCTCGAAAAACTCGGCTGTGATCCCGGTTTCCTCGTGCAATTCCCGCGCAGCGGCGGCGGTCAGGCTTTCGGCGAACTCCAGCTTGCCGCCGGGAAACCCCCACAGCCCTTGGTTCGGTGGGCGCCCGCGTTCGACCAGCAGCAGCCGATTGTCGCGGCACACCAGCGCCAGAACGCCGACCCGGGGATGCTGCGTCATGGCCTAGCCTTTGAAAGCAAGGAAAGATTTTAGGGAAAACCTCTCCTGGGGCGAGTGACCGGACTTGAACCGGCGACATCCAGAATCACAATCTGGCGCTCTAACCAACTGAGCTACACCCGCCATCAGGAGAGGCGCTTTCCCTAATGCAAGCGCCCGATCCTGTCAAGCGTCTGTCCGCAAATTTCCGATATGCACATATAATAGGCGATATGACGCAATATAGGGCAATAGCCTGACGGAAATCTGTGCAGCACGCCCGTTTTCCAGGCTATGCCGGAGTGGCATGGGTTATGCTACTCTCCGGGTCCAGGGGGCCAATCTGGCGAATGGGTCGCCAGCGGAGCAGAAGCGCAGAAACGAATGAAAAAAGTCGAAGCGATCATCAAGCCGTTCAAACTCGATGAGGTCAAAGAAGCCCTGCACGAGATCGGCATTCAAGGGCTGACCGTCACCGAAGCGAAAGGCTTTGGCCGTCAGAAGGGCCATACCGAACTTTACCGTGGCGCCGAATATGTCGTCGATTTTCTCCCCAAGGTGAAAATCGAGATCGTCATGGACGATGCGCTGGTCGAACGGGCGGTTGAAGCTATTCAGCAGGCAGCCCATACCGGCCGTATCGGCGACGGCAAAATTTTCGTCTTGCCGGTCGAAGATGCCATCCGCATCCGAACCGGTGAAAAAGGCGGGGACGCGATCTAACGCTTCCCTCTCCCATCTCCAACCCTTAATCTTTCGCCACTTATCCGCAAACGGGAAGAGAACACATGTCCGACGCGAAAACCGTGCTGTCGCTGATCCAGGAAAACGGCGTGAAGTATGTCGACTTCCGCTTTACCGATCCGCGCGGCAAATGGCACCACACGGCTCAGCATATCGTTACGGTGGACGAAGACCTGCTGAACGAAGGCATCATGTTCGACGGTTCGTCGATCGCCGGTTGGAAGGCCATCAACGAATCGGACATGCTGCTGAAGCCGGACCTGTCCACTGCCGTGATGGACCCGTTCTCGGCGCAGCCGCAGCTTATTCTGTTCTGCGACGTGCTGGAGCCGTCGACCGGTCAGGCCTATAGCCGCGATCCGCGCTCGATCGCCAAGCGCGCCGAAGCCTTCGTCAAAGCCTCGGGCATTGGCGATACCGTGTTCATGGGCCCGGAAGCCGAATTCTTCGTCTTCGACGATGTGCGCTTCAAGCAGGACCAGCACGAGGGCTACTACTACCTCGATAGCGAAGAACTGCCGCAGAACAGCGGTAAGGTCTACGAAAACGGCAACTCGGGCTATCGTCCGGGGCCGAAGGGTGGCTATTTCCCGGTGGCCCCGGTGGATAGCGGTTCGGACCTGCGCGCCGAAATGCTTGATGCCATCGCCGGTATGGGCGTTGAAGTCGAAAAGCATCACCATGAAGTCGCCCCGGCCCAGCACGAACTCGGGATTAAGTTCTCGACCCTGCTGAAGTGCGCCGACGGCATGCAGATCTATAAGTACTGCGTGCAGAACGTCGCCCACGCCTACGGCAAGACCGCGACCTTCATGCCGAAGCCGATCTTCAAGGACAATGGCTCGGGCATGCACGTTCACCAGTCGATCTGGAAGGACGGCAAGCCGCTGTTCGCCGGTAACGGCTATGCCGACCTGTCGGAAATGGCCCTCTACTACATCGGCGGGATCATTAAGCACGCGAAGGCGATCAACGCTTTCACCAACCCGACCACCAACAGCTACAAGCGTCTGGTGCCGGGCTATGAAGCCCCCGTGTTGCTGGCCTATTCGTCGCGCAACCGTTCGGCTTCGTGCCGTATTCCGTTCGCATCCAGCCCGAAGGCCAAGCGCGTTGAAGTGCGCTTCCCGGATCCGCTGGCGAACCCGTATTTCGCCTACTCGGCGATGCTGATGGCCGGGATCGACGGGATCATCAACAAGATCCATCCGGGTCAGGCGATGGACAAGAACCTCTACGATCTGCCGCCGGAAGAACTGAAGGAAGTGCCGACCGTTTGCGGGTCGCTGCGTGAAGCGCTGGAAAACCTGGATAAGGACCGCGACTTCCTGAAGCGTGGCGATGTCTTCACCGACGATCAGATCGATGCTTACATCGAGCTGAAGATGGAAGAAGTGATGCGTTTCGAAACCACCCCGCATCCGGTGGAATTCGAAATGTACTACAGCGCGTAATACCCGTTACGCAGGCTTGTGTCGTCCCCCGCTGCCGATCCGGCAGCGGGGGATTATTTTTATGGCACGCCAGGGGGGTATTCCGGTAAAATTCGCTGGCGTTCAACCCGCGTTCGTGATTCAGTCGAGGCGCGCTTTGCGTATGAGGGTGATTAAAACACCCCATCCAGATCAATAGGTTCCAAGGGATGGTTGACCCATGATGCGAGGAATGGCGGCGAAAGGCGGAAATGCCCCCCAGCCCAGCGGCGCTCACCGTGATAAGCGCTATACCATTCCCACGCTCTCGGTCGATCTGTTCGCCACCGTTTATGAAACCCTGCGCTGGTCCTTCTCCCATATGATTATGAAGGAGTATCAAGGGCCGCTGGAGGTTGGGGCGGTTTTCCACGGCGCCTTTACCTTTCCCAATCGCACCACGGTTGGGCTATTCGAAGGCAAGGTGGCGCGCGCCGATGCGGGCAAGCAACTGCTGGGGGTGGAATTTACCTGGATCAGCAAAGAAGGCTTTGCGCTGCTGGAATATATGCATTCGCTGCGGCCCGAGGATAACCCCGACAAGGGCGATCCGATGCGCGTGACCATTACGTATCCGACCATCAATTGGTCGCTCTCCGGCATGCTGCTGGGCGAATATGACCCGCCGGACGACGTGAAGCCGGATATGCAAATTCGCGGCATCATCCGTACTGAAAAATCCCAGGAAAGCGGGATTTTTACCGCGAAGGTGGTGCGGGCCAATGGGGTGCGCCGCACCCTGGCCCTGGCCTTCACCTCGCTGTCGTCGGAACTCTTCGATATGTTGGAAGCGGCGATCAAGAAGCATCCGCCGCTGCCAGATATGTAAGACCCCAGCCCTGGTTAAGGCCAGGGGCCATTACCGGGGGCCGATGGCCCCCGGCAGCGTATGGACCGGCGCGCTAGCGTCGATCTCTTCGGGAATCGCCAAAATCCCCCAGCGGTGGCATAAAGCCCCGAAGCGCGGGCTGGCGGTCAGCACGCACAGCGGAATGCTGAGAAGATAGGCGGTGAGCAGAGGCGCCGCCCACGGGAGCGCGCCCGGCGCGCCGATCCACAGACCGAGACCATACAGCCCGCCGAACAAGGTCGGCAGCCACAGGCCGTGCGCCGCCTGGCCCCAGCGCACCCGATAGCCTTGGCGCTGCTGGGCGTCCCAACCCACTGCCTTACCGAACAGCAACCCCAGCATGAAGCGGGTTTCGATCAGGGCGATCACGGGCGCGAGCAAGGTCATCAAGACCAGTTCGATCAAGGCGCCGCCAACCAGTCGCAGCGTGCCGCCATAGCGCTGGCGCTCCCGACGCTGGATCAGCAAATCGAGCACACCCAGCAGTTTCGGCGAGAGGCTGAGGGTCATGATCACCGCGAAGAGCGTAAGCCCCAGATCGGCGGGGTAAGGGGCGGGACCGGCAGGCAAAAAGGCCTGCGCAAGCCCGAACACCAAAAAGCCCATCCACGCCGGGGCGCCAACATACATCAGGATCGCCAGACCGATTTGAATGCGCGACGGTGCCTTTAACCCCGGTAGCCCCAGAAGCTGGAAATATTGCATGTTGCCTTGGCACCAGCGCAAATCGCGTTTTACGAAGTCGGGCAGGGCGGGCGGGTTTTCTTCCCAGCTTTCGCCTTCTTCCGGCACAACGCGTACCTCGAACCCCGCCCGGCGCAGCAAGGCCGCTTCCACCTGATCGTGCGATAGGATCAATCCGCCCAGCGGCGGCGTGCCCGGCAATACCGGCAGCTCGCAATGATCGCGGAACGGGGCGAGGCGGATCAGGGCGTTATGGCCCCAGAACGGCCCGCAATCGCCCTGCCACCAGGCGCTTCCCATCGTATAGGTCCGCATTCCTTGGCGCATGCCGAACTGAAAGGCGCGGGCAAAGAAACTGCCGGATGGCATGCCGACAACCAAGGTTTGCAACAGCCCGACCTGGGGAAAGGCTTGCAGGCTGCGCACCAACCGTAGGATCGACCGCGCCCCCATCAAACTATCGGCATCCAGCGGCAGGAAGAAATCATAAGGACAGCCGAAGCGCGTTAGGAAGTCCCGCACGTTCCCCGCCTTAAAGCCGGTGTTCTGCTCCCGGCGGCGGTAAATCAGCTCCTCCGGGTGTGCATCGGTCGCTTTCCAGGCGGCAAAGGCGGCTTCTTCGGCGGCTGCCGCCTCGGGACGGGCGCTATCCGACAGAAGATAGAAATGAAAGTGTCGGCCCCAGCCGCTCGCCTCCAGATCGGCGCGCATTAGGCGCAGCCGGGCGATCACCTGCGCCGGATCTTCGTGACGGATCGTCATGGTGATAGCCGTGCGCGTCGTGATCGGGCGGGCGTCGTCCTTCGGCACAAGACGCGGATTAACGGCGGCGACCGGATCAACACCAAGCCGCCCGGCGATATGCACGAGACAGAAGCCGATGCTGGCGTTCCAGAACCCCAATACCGTCCACGGTAGGGTCAGGATAAAGCAGATAAGCGCCCCCACCTCCGCCCAACTCCAGCCGTTCACCTCCAAAATCCTGACCATCAGGCTGGTGACGGCCAAGGCAAGCCCAAGGCAGAGAATCAGCATCAGCCCGCGCCTTAGCGCCAACGAGGGGGCATCGGCCGAGGTTTCCGGGGTAGCGGCAAGGTCGGTCATCAAAAGGCTCGCAAAGGTTGACGCGGGGGACTGGCAAACGCGGCACCGGGGACTATAGTTCGTGACTATGACGACTGATACCGCGCTTGCCCTTTGGTACGTTTCACCCGGCCTACTGGATGCCCGCCCGGCGGTATTGGGGACCGGGAATTTACGCCTTCGCACACTTTATTCGGGCGTCAGTCGCGGCACCGAGCGGTTGGTGCTAACCGGGCAGGTCCCGGCTTCGGAATCCGACCGGATGCGCGGTCCGGCGCAGGAGGGCGATTTCCCGTTTCCGGTCAAATACGGCTATTGCTGCGTGGCCGAGGTAACCGAGGGGCCGGATGATTGGCTGGGGCAGCGGGTGTTTACCCTGCATCCCCATCAGACCGTGTTCCGGGCCGATGCGACCGCCGTAACGCCTCTGCCCCCTGGGCTGCCCCCCGCCCGCGCGGTGTTGGCGGCCAATATGGAAACGGCGTTGAACGCCCTGTGGGACTCCGGCGCTGGACCGGCGGACCGTATTGCCGTGGTCGGCGGCGGCTCGGTAGGGCTGTTGGTCGCAGCCCTGGCCACCGGGCTGCCGGGGGCGCTGGTGAGCCTGATCGATCCCGACCCGGCGCGGCAGGCGCTGGCGGCGCGTTTTGGCGTTTCTCAGGCGGCGATACCGGACGCCGATGTCGTCTTCCACGCCTCTGGCTCCCCCGCCGGGCTGCAAACCGCGCTTGACTGTGCCGGGATGGAAGCCGCGATTATCGAGCTAAGCTGGTACGGCACAAAGCCGGTAACGGTAAGCCTGGGCGGGGCGTTTCATGCGAAGCGCCTGCGCCTGATCGGCTCGCAGGTCGGGCAGGTGGCGCCCAGTCGTCGCCCACGCTGGAGCTATGGGCGGCGGCTGGCGGCGGCGCTCGATTTATTGAAGGACGACCGCTTTGATGCGCTGCTGTCCGATCCAATTCCCTTCGCCGAGGCATCCAACCGCTTGCCTGCGCTGTTATCGGAAGGGGCGTCGGCGCTGATGCCCCTGATCGTCTATCCCACTTAAGGAAACTGCTTGCATGTATGCCCTTGAAGTTCGCGACCATATTATGATTGCCCATAGTTTGCCGCGCCCAGTTTTCGGCCCCGCGCAGGGGCTGCATGGTGCGACCTATATCGTCGATGTTGCCTTTTTCCGCGAGACCCTCGACCCCGATAATCTGGTGGTCGATATCGGCCTCGCGTCCGATGCGCTGAAGAAACTGCTGGCGCCGCTGAACTATCAGAACCTCGATACTGTTCCGGCGCTGGCGGGGCAGATCACCACGACCGAATTTCTCGCCCGGTTCATTTTCGATGGGATGGCCGCCGCAGTCAAAGCGGGGGATTTGGGGCCGCATGCGGCGGGTCTCGCGAAGCTGCGGGTGACGCTGGAAGAATCCCATGTCGCCCGGGCTTCTTTCGAAGGGGCGCTGGCGTGAGGGCTGTTTTCGTCTATCCCGGCGCGCTCGACCAGCCGACCGGCGGCTATCGTTACGATGCGGCGCTGTTGGCGGAATGGGCAGCGGCGGGGATCACGGTACAGGCAATCAGCCTACCGGGGGCCTATCCCCAGCCGACGCCGGACGATCTGGCGGTGGCGGAAGCGCTTTTGGCGCCCGTTCCGCCCAATGTGCCGATTCTTATTGATGGCTTGGCCTTCGCCGTTTTACCGGGCGAGTGGCTCGACCGATTGGGCAAGCGTTGGCAGGCGCTGGTGCATCACCCCCTTAGTCTGGAAACCGGGATCGATCCTGCGCTAGCTGCCACCTTCGAGGCCAGCGAAACCCAGGCCCTCCGCCGGGCCGAGCGGGTTGTGGTAACCAGCCGCGCTACCGGGGAGACGCTCACCGCCCGCTTTGGCGTTCCTGCCGAAAAACTCCTGCTGGCGCCGCCGGGTGTCCGCCGCTACGCGCGCGGCGTAGCGCAGGTGCCGCCGATGATCCTGACCGTTGGGGCGATCAGCCCGCGGAAGAATTTCGATGGGTTGGTGGCCGCCCTGGCGACGATCACCGATCTTGCTTGGATGGCGACCATCGTCGGCTCGGACCAACATTCGCCGGAAACCGGCGCGGCCTTGCGGCAGCAGATCGATGGGTTAGGGCTGGCGGGGCGCATTCGCCTGACGGGGGCCTTGACCGGCGCCGACCTCGATCAAGCCTATGCCGAGGCGAGCTTTTATGCCCATGCCGCCCATTACGAAGGCTTCGGCATGGCGCTAGCGGATGCCCTGGCCTCCGGTCTGCCCACGGTCGCCTCGGTCGGCGGGGCGGTGGGCGATTGGCTGCCGGACGGGGCGGCGATCAAAGTGCCGCCGACCGCCGAAGCCCTCGCGGAAGGGTTGCGTCGCCTGCTGACCGATCCCGAGGCGGCACAGCGTCTCTCGGCGCGCGCTGCCGGTATACCCTTTCCCACCTGGGCGGGCAGCGCCGCTGCGGTGGCGAGTCTCTGGTCATGAGCGGCTTTTCGGCGGAATGGCTTGCCCTGCGCGCCCCGGCCGATACGGCAGCGCGCGATGCGGGCCTGTTGCGGGCGGCGGCGGACCTCGCCCCAGCACGGGTCATGGACCTTGGGTGCGGCACCGGGGCGATGCTGGCCACGCTTCAGCCGCTGTTACCCCGCCCGGCGGCCTGGGTGCTGGTCGATGGTGATGTTGGGTTGCTCGATCAAGCGGCACAGCGCGCCGCCGCCCTTGGGGTAGTCGCCACGCCCCAGGCGTGCGACCTGCTCGCAACCCCGCTTCCGGCAGCGGCGGCGGATTTGGTGACGGCGACGGCACTCTTCGATCTTGTCTCGGCCGACTGGCTGGACCGGTTTCTCGACGCGCTCTCCGCCCGGCGGTTACCGCTCTATGCCGCGCTTTCCTACGATGGGGGAATGGCGTGGAGGCCCCCGCACCCGCTCGACGGGGCGGTAACGGCGGCCTTCAACCGCCATCAACGCGGACCGAAGGGCTTTGGTGGCCCGGCGCTGGGGCCAGAGGCACCGGCGGCGCTGGTTGCCGGGCTAGAGGCGCGCGGCTATCGCGTGACGGTCGCCGATAGCCCCTGGCAGGTCGGGGCCGATCAGCCCGCTTTTACAGCGGCTTTGCTCGACGGAATCGCGGCGGCAGTGGCGGAGCAAGGTTCCATGCCAACGATTGCGGACTGGTTAGCCGCCCGCCGCGCCGCGACCCATCATACCGAGGTTGGGCATCGTGATCTGTTGGCCGTTCCGCTTTAGAGCGGCCACATCCGCCGCATCAGCCCATCCTTTAGAAAAACCTGATGGTAGATCACCCCGGCCACATGGGCGCCGATCAAACCGATCAGGGTGAAACCGAGGAAGACGTGGACGGAGAATATCCCCTCGGCCAGCGGCTTATTCTCTGCCGCCAGGCTTGGCAGCGTTGTCAGCCCGAAGAAGATCACCGGGGCGCCATAGGCCGAACTGCCGACCCAGCCGAGCACGGGCAAGGCGACCAAGGCCGCATAAAACCCAAGATGGACGGCATGGACGACCCGGTGTTGCAGTGGGGTCATCCCGGGGGCTGGGGGCGGTAACGGACCGCGAAACCGCAGCCAGAGCCGCAAGATGATCAGCCCCAGCGCCAGCAGCCCGAACGACCGATGCAGGTCGAACAATTGGTTCATCAGCGATCCGGGCGGAACCCGGCTCATCGCCAGGCCGAGGAGAAGGGTGACGAGGATAAGCGCCGCCATCAGCCAATGGAGCAATCGAAGTGCGCGGGGGTAGCGGTCGGTCATTCCGGGTCTCCCTTCGGGAAGGCGCAATCGACGACGATATCGCCGCCGCAGAGCGGGTAACAGCGGGTCACCGGGCGCAGGGCGCCGTCGAGCCGATCAATCGGCGGTAAGGAGAGGCCCGGCAGGCCCGAACCGATAATCAAGGGCCCCATCAGCAGGTGCAAGCGGTCGAGCGCCCCGGCGGCAAGAAAATGCGAAATTGTCGTCGCCCCACCCTCGACCAACACACGGGTTAGTCCCGCAGCCCTTAGGGTTTCCAGCAGGATCGACGGCGGCAGCGCCTCGCCCGCAGCACCGGGGAGTGGGAGGATTTCCACCCCCGCTGGGCGGGGATGGTTGCCCCGTTGCAGCACGATCCGCCGCCCGGGCGTATGCCAGAGGCGGGCAGAATTGGGCACGCGGCCATTGGGGTCCAGCACAACCCGGGCGGGTTGCGGGCCGGGCACATGGCGAACCGTCAGCAAGGGATCGTCGGCAATCACCGTGCCCGCCCCGACCAGCACGGCATCGACCAGGGCGCGCAGGCAGTGGAGATGGGTCAGCGCCGCCGATCCATTGATGTAATGGGAGTGGCCGGTCCGGGTGGCGATACGCCCATCGAGCGACTGCCCCAACTGCCCGATCACCAGCGGCGCGGTGCCGAGCAGCGGGTCAAAAATCGCCGAGAAGGGGCAACCCGGCTCCGGTGCGAGCGCGCGGGTGCGGGCATGCCGGTCGAGCAGCGCGTGCCAGCGCTCCAGCGGAAACTCGATCTCGGCGGCGGCGGTAAGGGCGACCATGCAATGGACCTAGGGTTCCCGGAATAAAAGACCAGTGCGGCGGACCGGGCAGGGCGGTAAGGTCGCGCCATGCTCGGGCCGATTTCTTCCCCCATTATACTCGCTGCCGCGCTTTTAGATGCAGTGATTGGCGATCCGCCGATCGTTTGGCGCCGGGTGCCGCATCCGGTCGTTTGGGTCGGGCGGATGATCACCCTGACCGAAGCGCGTTTGAACCGGGGTGGCTCCGCCCGGCGGCGGGCGCTCGGGCTTCTAGCGCTGGCGCTATGGCTCTCGGTTGGCGTCGGGTCAAGCCTGGGGTTGTTGGCCATCGTGCCGGAAGGGGCGGCGGTTGCGCTTACTCTTCTCGGTGGGGCTGTGCTCTTGGCGCAAAAGAGCTTGGCGGATCATGTGCTTGCCGTTGCTAGGGGGCTGGAGGTGTCTCTCGCCGACGGTCGGCAGGCGGTTTCAATGATCGTCGGGCGCGATCCCGAGGTTTTGGACGCGGCGGCGGTGGCGCGGGCGGCGATCGAGTCGGCGGCAGAGAATTTTTCTGATGGGTTCGTTGCGCCGCTGTTCTGGTTCGCCCTGTTCGGGCTGCCGGGGATCGTTGGCTATAAGATCATCAATACCGCCGATAGTATGGTGGGGCATCGCACCGCCCGTTACGCTGCCTTTGGCTGGGCCTCCGCCCGGCTGGACGATCTCGTGAACCTGCTTCCAGCGCGGCTTGCGGGGGCGGCGATCGCGGGGGCGGCTTTTTTTCTAAGGCATGACGGGCGGCAGGCGCTGCGGGCGATGGCGCGCGATGCGGGGCATCACCGCTCCCCCAATGCCGGGTGGCCGGAAGCGGCGATGGCGGGCGCGCTTGGCTTGGCGCTGGCCGGGCCGCGCCGTTATGGGGCGGAGATCGTCGAGGATGGGTGGATGAACGATGGGGGGCGGGCAGCGGCAACGGCGGGCGATATTCGCGCTGCCGTGCGCCTGATGCGCGGTGCGGCGGTTTTGGCGGTGCTGCTGGCGGCAGGGCTTCGGGTGCTGGTTTAACCCGCCCGCGCCGCCCAGAGGGCTTGAATGAAGCGCCCGCGCACTTTCATTGACGGCGGCAGGCCGATGCGCAGCCAAGTCGGTTGCGCGGCGAAGGCGCGGACGAGAATGCCCTGCTGGCCCAGCCGGTCGGCGATGCGGTGCGCGTCCGGTGTTTCCACAAGACAGAAGAAATCCGTGCGCCCATGCAGCGGCAGGCCTGCGGTCGTCAGGCTTTCGGCCAGTTTGGCGCTTTCCCGGCGCAGACGGTTGCGGGTGATCGTGTGCCAAGTTTTATCCTGCAGTGCCTCGGTTCCCCAGTGTAGGGCCTGGGGGCCAAGGCTCCATGATCCCAGCATCGCTTCCAACGGATCGGTAAACGTGGGATCGCCCCAAACGAAGCCCAGGCGCAGGCCCGCGAGACCGAAGAATTTGCCGAACGACCGCAGCCCGACGACGCCGGGCCTTTGAACCAGCGGGGCCGGGGCGGTATCGGCATAGGCCTCATCGACGACGATCAGCCGGTAGCGCCCGGCTAGGTCATCAAGGTCAAGACCGGGATAGGTCTCCCCTGTCGGATTATTCGGGCGGCAGAAGACCAGTACATCCGCGGCGGTTGGTTCCGGGGCCTCGGTGACCCGATGGCCCGCCGCTTCCCATCCGGCGCGATGCCCGCCGTAGGTTGGACCGAGCAGGCAGACATGGCCCGGCGGCAGCAAGCGCGGCAACAAGTGAATGGCGGCCTCGCTGCCCGGAACGGCGGCGAGGCCCGCATCGGGCGGCAGGGCATAGGCGCGGCGGGCGGCGGTCAGCAGGTTTTGCCGCTCGGCGGGCGTGGGCAGACGGGCCAACATCTCCTTCGGCAGTTTCGGCACTCGCCAGGGCCAGGGGTTGATCCCTGTCGAAAGATCGAGCCACGGGCCTTTCCAATCGGGCCAGCGGGCGTGGGCGGCGGCAATATCGCCGCCGTGGTACAGAAGCGCGGGCGGTAGCATTAGGAGGCCGCCAAGGCGCGGGCGGCGTCGGCGAGGCTCGGCCCGGCACAAATCCACGCAGCGGTCGGCACACGGCGGCGTTCGGCTGCCAGGGCGGCCAGGGCCGGATGAACGACGAGCGCTTGGGCGCGCGATGTGGCTTGGTTCATGTGCTCGTCGAGCACCAGCACATCGGGTTTGGCGGCGAGAACCGCTTCGACGGAGAGCGTGCCGCTGCGCGAGACGCCCAAGTCGCCCGCGAGATTGCGGAAGCCGACCGCTGCCAGGATTTCGCCGCTGATCGATTGCGGGCCGGACGTATAGCCATTCGGGCGCCAAACCAAGGCTGTGCGACCCATTCCACCGGAAGCCTGAGCGTCGGCGAGTTGGCGGGTAAGATCGGCGATCATCGCGTCGCCCGCCTCCGGCACCTCTAACCGGGCGGCGAGGGCGCGGATCATGGCGTGGGTCGCGGCAAGACTATCGGGGGCGGGCAGGCGATGCACGGCGATCCCCTGGCGCGCGACGATTTCCGCCGCCTTGCGCTCCCGGAAACTGCCCGCCACCACCAGATCGGGGCGATGGCGGATCACGTCTTCGGCACTGGGCATGACCACCGGCAGGCCGCGCGCTGTGCTCGCCGCCGCCGATAGGCTTGGGTCGGCGGCGAGGGGGGAGACGGCGGCAATCCGGTCGCGCGGCAGCAGCCCCAACACCAGTTGATCGGCACAAAGATTGGTCGAAATCACCCGCTGCGGCGGGGCGGCTTGGGCGGTTCCGCTTAGAACCGCCGCCAGCAGCAGACTAAGAACGAACTTTGACATAGGAGCCGGGCGCGGCCTCCAGCACCGGATGTTTTGCCGACCCGAGCGCGCGGGCCGGAACATCCGGGCCGGATTTGTCGCGCAGCCACTCCCGCCACGTCGGCCACCAGGAACCAGGGCGCTGTTCGGCCCCCTCCAGCCAAGCGTCGGGCGTTGGCGGGCAGTCCGGGCGTGTCCAATGCATATATTTGTTCGCGGCGGGCGGATTGACGATCCCGGCAATATGGCCGGAGCCGCCAAGCAGGAATTGCACCGGCCCACCATAGACCTGCGTGCCGATATAGGTGCTTTTCCACGGGGCGATATGATCTTCCCGCGCCGAAACGATGATGGTCGGCACTTTCACTTTGCGCAGATCGATCTTCACGCCATCCAGCTCGATACCGCCCGGTTCTACCAGCAAATTCTGCTGATACATTTTGCGCAGGTAGAAGCTGTGCATGGCGGCGGGCATGCGGGTGGAATCGCCGTTCCAATACAGAAGATCGAAGGGGAAAGGGTCTTTGCCGAGCAAATAGTTATTGATGACGAAGGACCAGATCAAATCATTGGCCCGCAGCATATTAAAGCTGTTGGCCATCTCCTTGCCTTCCAGCACACCGTTTCGTGCCATGCGCGCTTCCAGCGACTGAAGCTGTTCTTCATCAATAAAGACCGATAGTTCGCCTGCCTCGGTAAAATCCACCATTGTGGTAAAATACGTAACGCTATTGACGGGCGCGCGGCGCTTCGCGGCAAGATAGGCGAGGGTGCTGGCGGTCAGGATGCCGCCCAGGCAATAGCCGATCATATTGGCTTTCGGCTCGCCGGTAATCTCCAGCACCGCGTCCAGCGCCGCCAGCGTGCCTTCTTTCATGTAATCGGCAAAAGTTTTACCGGAAAGGCTGGCGTCTGGGTTCACCCAGGAAACGCAAAAAACCGTAATCCCCTGATCGACAGCCCATTTGATGAAGGAATTTTGCGGTTTCAAATCCAGAATATAATATTTGTTAATCCACGGCGGAACAATCAGCAGCGGAATCTTCTGAACCGTCTCCGTACTAGGGGTATACTGAATCAACTCGATCAGATCATTACGAAATACGACCGCACCCGGAGTGGTCGCAACATTACGGCCAATCTCGAAGGCTTCGGTATCGGTCATCGAAATCTTGAGTTCGCCGTTACCCTTTTCCAAATCCTCGACGAGGTTCTGAAGCCCGTCGAGCAGATTTTTGCCGCCGGTTTCTAGTGTCTTGCGCAGCACTTCCGGATTGGTCAGCAGGAAGTTGGAGGGCGCCATCGCATCAACGAACTGGCGCGTATAGAAATCGACCTTACGGGCGGTGGCTGGGTCCAACCCTTCGACCTCGCGCACCTGGTTCTGCATCCAGCGTGCCGCCAGCAGGTAGGATTGCTTGATGTAATCGAACAGAACATTTTCGTTCCAGGCGGCATCTTTAAACCGCTTGTCGTCGCGGTTCGGGGTAACGATGGGGGCCGCTTCTTCCCCCATCCAGCGCCGCGCCGCGCTTTGCCAAAGGTTCAGATATTCGCCCCAAAGCTCTACCTGCGCTTGGATGAGTTTGGCGGGATCGGTCATCAACCGCGCGGTCATTTCCAAAAACGCAGAAGCAATCGAACTGGTTCGGCCAGGATCGGCCAGCAACGGGTTATCCCGATGCCGTTCGATGAAAGCGGCCAGCACAGAATGGCTGCGTTCGGCGATATCGCCCATCACGCGCGACCATTCCACCGGATCGGGCAGGCCGATGGTGGGTGTTTCAGGGGCGGCCTGATTGGGGGTTTGCTGCTTTTGGGTCATGTTTGTCCTCCCTCCCCTTGGTTTTGGCGCGGCCTTTCGCGGATGAACCGCCCCGCCGGGTACTGGTTTTGCTTGCCAGGACGGGGGTTTTTGCGTGTTCTGTCCGCGCGGTTCGCGCTTCCCCTGGATAGCATGGATGAAGCACGGTCGCAGCCGGAAAGCGTTGCATAGGGTTTGCGCAGGGGACGAGCATGGGTGATCGGGGCACAACGAAACACGGCGGGATGCGGATGGGCCGGTTGGTATCGGCATCGCTGCTGGCGGTTTTGCTGAGCGGCTGTAGCGATCTTGGCCTGTTCACCAATACAAAGACCGCCGATGACGGCACCTATCCCAATCTTGGCAGCGTGCCCGCGCGTCCGGCGCCCCGGTCGGATCCGGCCGAACGGCAAACCGCGCGCGACGGGTTGGCGGCGGACCGCGCCAATGCGCGCTATAGCGCTGATCCCATCCGGCGGCCCTATCCCGAAGGGGCGGCGGCGGCAGTACCGCCCGATGGCAATTTCCCCGTGCAATCGAATTTTCGTCCGACCGAAGCGCCGCCCGGATCGGCCCCGGCGCCGCAACCGGTGACAGTTCAGAAAATCGGCGAGGTGCAACCGTCCCGCCTGGGGATGCCCGCCGCGCCGCCGTCTGATCCCCGGCAACCGGCACCGGAAGCCCCGCCGCCCGCGCCGGTCGATCTGGTACCGCAGGCCGCGTCCGTCTCGGTTCCGCCCGCACCAGCGCCAATCAGCGCCGCCGTTCCGGTTCCGCCCCCGCCCCCGGCTGCGCCGCTGCCGCTGAAATCCGGCGCCGATATCGATGCGAAACTTCAGGCGATGGTCGCTGCCTCTGGCGCCGATCCGACCCCGACGACCTATATCGGCGCGCCGGGGCCAAGCGTTCCATCGCTGGCGACGCTCTATTTCCGCGATGGGTCTGCCCAGCTCGATGGGGCGGCGCTATCGGTGCTGAAACAGGTCGCGGCGATCCAAAAATCCCGAGGTCAGCGTCTGGTGCTGGTCGGCCATGCAAGCCGCCGGGCGGAGACGAATGACCTGCTAAAACGCGAAACTTTCAATCAAAAAATCAGCGCAGCGCGTGCGGAAAATACCCGCAAAGCCTTACAACGCTTAGGTGTTAAGGCGCTGATGGTCACCGTGCGCGCCGCGGGCGATCAGGCGGCGGTCTTCGACGAGGCCGCACCCGCCGGGGAAGCCGCCAACCGCAAGGTCGAGATTTATCTTGAAGACTAAGGCCGCCCGCGCCTAAACGAACAATCCGCCCCGGCGCGTGGGGACAGCCGGGACGGCCTTCATTCGTCCCCGTAGGATCGAGACATGGACAGCGACTTTCACAGCATTCGCCGCTTACCGCCTTACGTCTTTGCGGAAGTGAACAAGCTGAAAGCCGCCGCCCGAGCTAATGGCAGGGATGTCATCGACCTCGGCATGGGCAACCCCGATAGTCCGACGCCGAAACATATCGTCGATAAGCTGATCGAAGCCGTGCAGAACCCGCGCGCCCATCGCTACTCGATGAGCAAGGGCGTTCCCGGTCTGCGCAAGGCGATTGCGGGTTATTACGAGCGCCGGTTTAACGTGCCGCTCGACCCGGAAACCGAAGTGGTGGCGACGCTCGGCTCGAAGGAAGGGTTGGCGAACCTCGCCAATGCCATTACCAGCCCCGGCGATACCATTATGGTGCCGAACCCTTCCTATCCCATTCATGCCTTCGGCTTCATGATGGCGGGGGCGTCCATCCGCCATCTGCCGACGACTGAAGGCACCGACTTTATGCATATGCTAGAGCGGGCGGCGAAACATTCGGTTCCGGCCCCGACGGCGCTGATCGTCAATTACCCGTCGAACCCGACGGCGGAAGTGCGCGGGCTGGATTTCTACGCCGATGTCGTGGATTTCTGCCGCAAGCGCAATATCTGGATCCTGTCGGATCTCGCCTATTCGGAAATCTATTTCGATGACAACCCGCCGCCGTCGATCCTGCAGGTGCCGGGGGCGATGGATATTGCGGTGGAATTCGGCAGCCTATCGAAGACCTACTCGATGCCCGGCTGGCGCATGGGGTTTGCGGTCGGCAATAAGAAGCTGATCAACGCCCTGACCCGGATCAAATCTTACCTCGATTACGGCGCGTTTACGCCGATCCAGGTGGCGGCCACGGCGGCGCTGAATGGCCCGCAAGATTGCGTCGATGAAATCCGCGCCATGTATAAGCAGCGTCGCGACGTGATGATCCAATCCTTCGCGCAAGCCGGATGGGATATTCCGTCCCCGCCCGCGACCATGTTTGCCTGGGCGCCGATCCCGGACCGCTTTAAGCATCTCGGCAGCTTAGAATTTTCCAAGCGTCTGCTGCTGGAAGCCGATGTGGCGGTCGCCCCCGGTGTTGGTTTCGGTGAATATGGCGACGGTCACGTCCGTCTCGCGCTGGTGGAAAACCCGCAGCGCGTGCGCCAGGCCGCCCGGTCGATCAAGGCGTTCCTAAGCCGCGACGATGTGGCCGATGCCGCCTACAAACCCGTGCTGCAAGCGGCAGCGCAGTAAGCGTTTCGCCCCGACGACGATTTAAGAGTGAGAGAAGTGGTTATGGAAGATCGTAAACCGTTGCGCGTCGGCATTGCCGGTTTAGGGGTTGTCGGCGCGGGCGTCGTCGGGGTGTTGCAACGGAACGCCAAGGAAATCGCGGCGCGCGCCGGTCGTCCCATCGAAGTGGTGGCGGTGGCCGCGCGTGACCGCACCCGCGACCGTGGGGTCGATCTCTCGCAGGTCTCTTGGGCCGATAGCGCCGCCGATTTGACCGGGCGTAATGATATCGATGTGTTCGTTGAACTCATCGGCGGGTCGGAAGGCGTGGCGCGCGAGGCCGTGGAATCGGCCCTTGCGCGGAGCCTGCCGGTGGTGACGGCCAATAAGGCGCTGCTGGCCCATCACGGCGCCGCGCTGGCGCGGATGGCCGAAGCCAAGGGCGTAACACTGGCGTTTGAAGCGGCGGTGGCGGGCGGTATTCCGGTCATTAAAGTGCTGCGCGAAGGGCTGGCGGCCAACCGCTTCAGCCGCGTCTACGGTATCCTCAACGGCACCTGCAATTACATCCTGACTAAGATGCGCCAGGAAGGCCGCGATTTTACCGACGTGCTGACCGATGCGCAAAAACTCGGCTATGCTGAAGCCGACCCAACCTTCGACGTCGATGGTATCGACGCCGCGCATAAACTATCGATCCTGGCGGCGGTTGCCTTCGGGGCCGATGTGGCGTTCGACAAGGTGCATGTGGAAGGCATCCGCCACGTTTCGGCGGTGGATATCACCTTTGCGGAAGAGCTTGGCTATCGCATCAAACTGCTCGGCATTGCCGCGCGGACGGATGCGGGGCTGGAACAGCGGGTTCACCCCTGCATGGTGCCGGTCGATAGCGCGATTGCCTCGGTCGAGGATGTGTATAACGCCGTGGTGGCCGAAGGCGATGCGGTGGGCACCTCCATGCTCGTTGGCCGGGGCGCCGGGGCCGGGCCGACCGCGTCGGCGGTCGTCTCGGACCTCATCGACCTTGCGCGCGGCGTGACCGTACCGACCTTCGCCGTGCCGGTGGGGGATATGGAGCCGATCCCCAGCGTCTCTATCGATAAGCACCGGGGGGCCTATTACGTCCGCCTCATGGTCCTCGACCAGCCGGGGGTGATTGCCGATATCGCGGGCGCTTTGCGCGACGAAAAGGTTTCGATGGAAGCCATGATCCAGCGCGGTCGCAATCCGGGGGAAATCGTGCCGGTGGTCCTAACTACCCATGAGACGGATGAAGCCGCCATGCGCCGCGCGCTGGCCCGGATCGACGCCATTCCCGCTGTCACGGAACCGCCGCGCGTCATCCGCATCATGGAACAATTGTAAGCGCCCGCCTTTAGCGCTATCACCCTGCCCATTCTTGCCCCCGCGCCCGACGGGGGCTTTTTGGAGACATTTGCCCATGTCGATGGACCGTAACCTCGCCCTCGAGGCGATCCGCGTGACCGAAGCGGCGGCGCTCGCCGCCTCGCGCCTGATGGGGCGCGGTGATGAAAAAGCCGCCGATCAGGCCGCCGTCGATGCGATGCGCCGCGCGCTGAATGATCTCGATATCGATGGCACGGTGGTCATCGGCGAAGGCGAGCGCGACGAAGCCCCGATGCTGTACATCGGCGAAAAGGTCGGTACGGGCCAAGGCCCGCGCATTGATATCGCCCTCGATCCGCTGGAAGGCACGACCATCACCGCCAAGGGTGGCCAAAACGCCCTGGCCGTCATCGCGATGGCCGAAGCCGGTGGCTTCCTGAACGCGCCGGACGTTTATATGGATAAGATCGCCGTTGGCGGCGGTCTGCCGGAGGGCGTGGTCGATATCGATGCGGACCCGGCTGAAAATCTGAAGAATCTCGCGCAGGCCAAAAAGCTCGCCGTTGAAGATCTCGTCGTCTGCATTCTCGACCGGCCGCGCCATGCCGATCTGATCGCCAAAGTCCGCACGGCAGGCGCGCGTATCATGCTGATCTCGGATGGCGATGTGTCGGGCGTGATCGCGACCGCTCAGCCGAATTCGGGCGTCGATCTCTACCTCGGGTCGGGCGGTGCGCCAGAAGGTGTGCTGGCGGCGGCTGCCCTGCGCTGCATCGGCGGCCAGATGCAGGGCCGTCTGCTGTTCCGCAACGATGACGAACGCGGCCGGGCGACCCGTATGGGCATTACGGACTTCAACCGTAAGTACTCGATGCTCGATCTCGCTAAGGGCGACGTGATGTTCGCGGCGACCGGCGTGACCGATGGCGCGATGTTGCAGGGCGTGCGGCGCTTCCCCGGCGGCGCCTCCACCCATTCGCTGATCATGCGGTCGGCCACCGGCACGGTGCGCCATGTGACGGCTCAGCACAATACGGTGCTGAAGCCGATCGACCGCTAAGATGACGACCGGCGCCGCACCCGCCTTGCTGGGGGTAGACCGCTCGCTGGGCGGGCGGCGCTGGATTGATCGTGGGGGTGATGCCCGGTTGGGTCTCGCCCTCGCGCAGCGCCTCGGCCTGCCCGATCTCGTCGGGCGGCTGATGGCGGGGCGGGGGGTGACGCTGGAAACGGCGGACGATTTTCTGAGCCCCACGCTGCGGCGGGCGATGCCCGACCCATCGAGCTTCCTTGATATGGATAAAGCCGCCGAGGCTTTGGCCGACTGCGTTGCGCGCGGCGCAACGATTGGCCTGTTCGGCGATTATGATGTGGATGGCGCGACCTCTACGGCGTTGCTGTACCGCTTCTTTGCCGCGCTCGGCCCGGCGCCGTTGATCCATATTCCCGACCGCATGACCGAAGGCTATGGCCCGAACGCCCCGGCGCTGCTAGCGCTGAAGGAACGCGGGGCGGAGGTGGTCGTCACCGTCGATTGCGGTGCGACGGCGCACGAGCCGTTGCGCGCGGCGGCCGAGGCGGGGGTGAAGGTGATCGTCTGCGATCACCACGTCGGCGAACCGGCTTTGCCGCCCGCGCTGGCCGTGGTCAATCCCAACCGCTTCGATGAAACCACTGAACATCGCACGCTCGCCGCTGTTGGCGTTGCCTTTCTGCTGGCCGTCGCGGTCAACCGAACGCTGCGCCAGCGGGGGTTTTTCAAGGAAACCGGACGGGCGGAACCCGATTTGCTGGGGCTGCTCGATATCGTCGCCCTCGGCACGGTGGCTGATGTCGTGCCGCTCACCGGTCTGAACCGCGCGTTGGTGACCCAAGGCCTTGCTGTGCTGCGCCAGCGCCGGACGCTCGGCCTGCGGGCGCTCGCCGATAGTGCGGGGCTGGACGAGGCGCCGGAAGCCTATCACCTCGGCTTTGTTTTTGGTCCGCGCGTCAACGCTGGTGGACGGGTGGGGGAGGCTGCGTTGGGCGCGCGCCTGCTGACCACCGAAGACCCGTTGGAAGCGCAAACCATCGCCCGGCAGTTGCATCACTACAACGAAGAACGCCGTGCCATCGAAGCCCTGGTGCAGGAAGAGGCCATCGCCAAGATCGAAAGTGCCCCGCCCGCCAAGGACCAGCCGCTGATCTTAGTCGCGGGGGAAGGGTGGCACCCGGGGGTGATCGGTATCGTCGCCTCCCGCCTCAAGGAGCGCTATCACCGTCCGGCCTGCGTTGTGGCGCTGGAAAACGGCGTCGGTAAAGGCTCGGGCCGCTCGGTGCCCGGCGTCGCTTTGGGCGATGCGGTGATTGCGGCGCGGCAGGCGGGCCTATTGGTCGCGGGGGGCGGGCACGCGATGGCGGCAGGCTTCACTGTGCCACAGGATAAGCTGGCCGATCTCGAAGCCTTCCTGGCCCAGCGCATTACCGATGATCTGGCGGGGGCGCCGCTGGTGCCGCATTTGGCCATCGACGCGAGTCTCGACTGTCAGGGGGCAACGCCAGACCTGCTTACCCAGGTCGCGCGTCTCGGCCCCTTCGGCCAGGGCAATTCCGAACCGCGCTTCGTCGTCACCCCGGCGCGCTGCGTGAAGGCCGATCTGGTCGGCGGTGCCCACGTGCGTCTGATCCTAACCGGTCCCCAGGGCGGGCGACTGAAGGCGATTGCCTTTCGGGCGGCCGAAACCCCGCTGGGCGACGCCCTGCTGAACCATCGCGGCGCCTTTTTCCACATCGCCGGGCACCTGCGCCGCGATACTTGGCAGGGACAGGATGGCGTCCAGATGATTGTCGAAGATGCGGCGATTATGATCTAATCATCTGATATTCATAATGTTTTTCGGATGAAGTCATCTTTTTGTCACGAAACGCAGGTCACCGAAAAAACTCCCGCTTGACCCCTCCCCCTTAACCGCGCTATCAACCCCCCACGCCACGACGTCCCCATCGTCTAGAGGCCTAGGACACCAGCCTTTCACGTTGGTAACACGGGTTCGAATCCCGTTGGGGACGCCACCTCATCGAAGGAAGGCGATCGTCAAAAAAAGCTGCAACCAACTGGTTAGCAGCTTTTTTGTTTTTTGGATCGTCGCTCTGTACCGCTGTCGCAATGATGTTATCCGCCCCGGGTTTATTCTAATCTCGGGGATCAACCTGATCGGACCCGGAGGCGAGGATGGAGAAGGGCGGTTTTCCTGTTACCCGTAGCGATGCGGAGTGGCGGGCGCTTTTGACGCCGGAACAATATCGCATCATGCGAGCGCATGGCACCGAAGCGCCGGGAAGCTGTTCCCTGTTGCGGGAAGAGCGGCCCGGGCGTTTTTGCTGTGCGGGCTGCGATCAGCCTTTGTTTCAATCGGGCGAGAAGTTCGAGAGCGGCACCGGCTGGCCCAGCTTTAACGATCCGCTACCGGGGGCCTTAGGAACTCAGGTCGACCGCAAATTCGGGATGGTGCGCACGGAAGTTCATTGTGCCCGCTGCGGCAGCCATCTGGGCCATGTGTTCGAGGACGGCCCGCCGCCAACCTATCTGCGCTATTGCATCAACGGGGTGGCGCTGACGTTCGTTCCGGCGTAAGCCATCGGTAAGGGGCACGCTCGGTGTTGTTCGCCGGGCGGATGGCCATCCTGGCCGCTTTTAGCCAGCCGCAGAATCTTGATTCAAAAAGCCGCTATTCCGCTTCTCGGCGCGGGCGGGCGGGCCTATGCTGCGGCCTTTCGTGAGACTGTAGGAAAATTTCACATGCTGTCCGCCGCCGACCTCGAACTGCGTTATGCTGCTGCCCTGGGCCTGACCCGCGAAGCGGGGGATAAGGCCGCCGACTTCTTTCGCCGCCGTCACGAGTTGGTGATCGAGCATAAGGGCGTGCAGGATGTTGTGAGCATCGCCGACCGGGCCGCTGAGGAACATCTCGTCAGCGCCCTGCGCCGTCTGTTCCCCGAGGATCGCATCTTGGGCGAAGAGGGCGGTTTCCAGGGCGGCCAAGGCGCGGCTTGTTGGATCATCGACCCTATCGATGGCACCGCCAATTTCCTGCGCGGCATTCCCCATTGGTGCGTTTCCGTCGGCCTATTGGTTGGCGACCAGCTTGAAATTGGGCTGATCTACGATCCCATCGTCGGGGAAATGTTCACCGCCCGCCGGGGACACGGCGCTTTCGTCAACGGCCAGCCGATGCGCGTGACTGGCCAACAAGACCCGCAGAAGGCCCGCTTTGGCATCGGTTTTAGCTTCCGCCGTCCCCATAGCGAAACCCTTGGGGCGCTCGACCGTATCCTCGCAGGCAAAAGCGAGTTCGGGCGCATGGGCTCCGGCTCCCTCGGTGTCGCCTATGTTGCCGCCGGACGGTCGGACGGGTTTTGGGAACACCATATCAACGCCTGGGACGTTGCCGCGGGCCTGCTGCTCGTCACCGAAGCGGGCGGGCGCGTGAATGATTTCTTTGCAAACGATGGGCTGCATCAGGGCAATGAAATCATCGCCGCGACGCCGGAACTCTATGATCTGTTAGTGAAACTAACGCGGTAGGATGGGGCAGGGGCTTTGCCCCCTAGCCTCACCGCACCCGAACGATCTGCCCCGCCTCGGCAAAGCGAATCTGGCGGTTGCCGAGAGCGCGGAGTTTTTGGGCGAAGGTAGCGTCGGCGCGGGCTTCGGTATGATAAAGCCAGAGTTGGCCGAGCGATTGGCTGTCGAGCAGCGCCGTGACCGTCTCGAAATCCGCGTGGCCCTCGGTCGGGGTGTTGTCCGAGGGGGCCTGGGTTTCGTGGAAAGCGACGCGCGCGCCGGTCATCAGCGCGCGGCTGGCATTAGTCGGGCGACCGTCGCCGGAGTAAAAGAGGCTGGCGTCGCCCAAATCTAAGCGCAGGGCGTAATTCGTTGCGGCATGGTCGGTCTGGGCGGTGGCGAGGCGCAGCGGGCCGATGCTCTCCTGCCGGGTCGCGGGCAACAGTGGCACCGGGAAGGGCAGGGTGGCACTCGGCCAAGCGGCGAAGGCGAGGGCGCTTGCCACCCGGTCAAGCCCGTCGTCGGGTGCCAGGATCGGCAGCGGTTTCACCCGTCCGCGCGCCGCCATATGATCGACCAGCGCGGGCAAGCCGCCGCAATGATCGACGTGCAGATGGGTAAAATAGACCGCATCGATAAAGCCCGCATCGTCGGACCGCTGCCACACGGCTTGCGGCACGCCCTGGCCGCAGTCGATCAGCAGGCGGAAGCCTTCCGCCGTCACCAGCACGGCGGAATTGGCGCGGTCGGGGTCGAATGCCTCGCCGCAACCCAGAATATCAATCTCGATCATTATGTTCCGATTTTACCGGCCACATCGGCTTTCAAAAAACGCTCGACGATGACCATGAAGAGAAGCGAGGGGGCGAGCAGGAAGATCGAGGTGATCGAAGCGATCTGATAATTCCCCTGCATCGCGGCGGTATACAGCAGGATTGGCAGCGTCTGCACATCGGGCACGCCGACGAAGAAGGTGCCGGTAAATTCGTCGATGGACCCGAGAAAGACGAAAATCGCGCTGGCGATCAGCCCCGGTAGCGCCAGCGGTAACGTGACGGAGGTGAAGACTTTGAACGGCGCGGCCCCAAGGTCGCGCGCGGCGGCTTCCAAATCCCGGTCCACGGCGGCGAAGCTGGCGGAGGTGATCCAGACGGCGAATACCAGCCCTTGCAGCGTATGCACCAGCACGACGCCCGGAATCGTACCATTCAGGCCGATCTGGTAGAAAATCTGGCCGATGCTCTGATGGACCGCGACGGCGGGGATGGCTTGCGGCAGCAGGAACAGCAGCATCACCAGCGCCCGCAGCGGCATGCGGCGCCGGGCCAGGGCATAGCCCGCCGGAACGGCCAGCAACATCGACACGCCGACCGTTAGCAGCGCGATAACCACGCTGTTGATCATCGCGTCCATCGCCCCGGCGCGCGGGCGGAACACCCGTTCCCAGAACTTAAAGCCCCATTCGGTCGGCAGTTTGGCCGGGAAGAACCATTGCTCGGCGAAGGCCCAGATCAGGATATTCGAAATCGGCCCGAGGATGAGAAAGCCGACGAGGGCGAGCAGCAGTGCGCGGGGCAGCAGCTTAACCATAGGTCTGCCCCTTCTCCTTCGCGGCATGGCGCAGGTAGATCCAGGCGACGGAGGAGGCCATGAGCAGCGAAATCACCCCCAGCGCATTGGCAACGCCATAATCGCGGTAGGAATTCACCCGCCAAGCCATATCGACCGTGATCATCGTCGGCGACTCAGTGCCCAGTATTATGGGAACAGAGAGAACCGAGAGCATCATCACGTAAGACAGCACCAGCGTGACCATTACGGTCGTGCGCACCTGTGGCAGAATGATCTGCACCAGAATGCGCGGGCGGGAGGCGCCGAGGTCGCGCGCCGCCTCGATGGTCGATTTATCCAGCGCCGCCATCGCGCCGCCGATCACCAGCGCGGCAAAGGCCGCCTGCTTCCAAACGAAGGCGAAGACGATGCCGCGCCAGTCCAGCATGCCTTGGGCAGTTTCGGGCGTCAGCAGCCCGAGCGTCATCAGCAGATTGTTAAACAGGCCGAATTTCGCCAGAAACGTCCGCATCATCTGGGCGACGACGACGAAGGGAATGAACAAAGGCAGGCGGAACAGCCAGCGCAGCGCCGAAACCGTGCGCGGCCCCGTTGCCAGCACCAGATAACCGCCGACGCTGACCGCGATCAAACCGGTTAGCCCCGTTGCCAGCCCGACGATCAGCAGCGTGAATAGAATATCTTTGCCGTAGAGCGCGATCGCCTTGGCAAAATTCGCGAGCGATACCCCGCCCGTAGGATCGACAAACGCCTGCTGGACTGAAAGTCCCAGAGGCACCAGAAACAGCCCCAGCACGATCAGCAGGGCCGGGGCAATCATCAGCAGCGATGTCCAACGGCTTTCGGTCAAGATAGTCTCCTGGCGGGGGCGGTGCGCTAGGGGCTAATCCCCTAACGCACCGGGCGCCTTACTGCGTCACGTTCGCTTCGTAGCTTTCCTGAATTTCCTTCAGGTGGGCGGCGACCGGGAAGGTCTTGCCCTTGGCGGCGAGGTCCGCCGGCGTCACATCGGTGAACAGCTTGTCCCAGGTCTTCTGGTCCAGCGACTTCTGCACGTATTGGGCATCGATGCCAGGGTACCAGTTGAAGCGCTTGACGATACCTTCAGCCTGGATTTCCGGGCTGGCGGCGAAGTCGATGAACTTCAGGGCGATGTCCTTATGGGCGGCCTTGGCGGGCAGCGTATAGTACATCGGCTGGCCGGGCATCCCTGGACCGAGCAGCACCAGCTTGGTCTTCGGGCTGATCTTGCCGTCGGCCATCCAGCTATAGAACATATCGACCCACACCGGACCCATGGCGATTTCGCCACGACCGAGCATATCGAGCGTTCCGGCATTGCCCGGGGTGATGGTGGCGTTCTTATTGAACTCCTTCAGGCCCGCCAGCGCATCCTTCCAGCCCGCCTTGGCGTTGGCGTCGTAGGCGGTGGTGGTGGCGAGACCATTGGGGGCGAAAGCGTAAATCCAGCCGGTGACGAAGCCGACGCCGGACATGCCGCCTTTGATGCCATTATAGCCGAATTTCTTCGGGTTGGCCTTGGCCCAATCGGCGAGCGCCTGATAGGTCGTCGGCACGTCCTTGACCATATCCGGGTTATAGGCGATGGCGATCTGGCTGTTGAACATCGGCATCACATAGCCCTGCACATTGGCGCCGAGGGCGTTTTTGGCCGAATCGCGGGTAGCGAGCTTCCCGCTCTCGATCTTGCCAGTGTAATTCTCCAGCAGCTCTTCCTTCAGCATCGGCCCGGCGATGACCTGATGGACAACGGCGACATCGACGTCCCACTTATCCTGGCTTTTCTGCGCCTTCAGCTTTTCGAAGACGGCCTGCGAGCCGGCATCGCCCGGACCGGTGCCAATGGCGCGAACCTTCACGCCGGGGTTCTTGGCTTCGAACTTCGGGCCGAGGAAGTCGATGACGTAATCGACCATATTTTGGTCGCCCGCCGTTACGACGTTCAGCGTGACCTGGGCATTGGCCCCGGCGGAAAGGGCGAGCAGGCTAACGGCGGTCAGCGCCGCCACCCGGAAACCACGAAACGTCGTCATAGCGAAACTCCTTGAGAAGACTCAGGAAAGGGGAAAGGCGAGCAGGGCCGACGCCGGAAGGGTGACGCGCACGGCGGCCCCCTCCGGCAGCGGAACGGGGTGATCGACCAGCAGCGCGCCGTCGCCCAAGGCAATGGCGTAGCGATAGGTGCCGCCGGGGTAGGAGCGCTGCCGGATCGTGCCGGGCAGGCTAAGCGCTGCCGCGTCCGGGGCAGCATCGGGCGCGGTCAGGGTGACGGCGGCGGCGCGGAAATGCAGCGCGAGGCGCCCGTGTGGCGCTAGGTTTTCCGGCAGGCGCAAGGCATCGCGCGGCAGGCTCTGCGCGGCGCCGCCTGCCGGGGTCAGATGGATATCGGCGCCGTCCAACCGATACTCCGTCTCGATCTTATTATCGGCCCCGAAGAAATCGGCGACGAAGGCGGTGGCGGGCCGGGCGTAAATATCCTCCGGTGTGCCGATCTGCTCGATCCGCCCGCCGCGCATGACGACGATACGGTCGGCCATGATCATCGCTTCTTCTTGATCGTGGGTGACCAGCACGGCGGTAAGGCCGAGTTTGGCTTGCAGCGCCTTGATCTCGTGCCGCACCTGATGGCGGATGCGGGCGTCGAGGTTCGATAGCGGCTCGTCCAGCAATAAGAGGGCCGGGTTGACGACGATGGCGCGGGCGAGGGCGACGCGCTGGCGTTGCCCGCCGGAAAGCTGCGTCACCATCCGGTCGGCAAAACCATGCAACCCGACGCGGGTTAGGGCTTCCATCACCTTCGCGGCGATCTCGGCCTTCGGGCATTTGCGCAACACAAGCCCATAGCCGACGTTCTGCGCGACCGTCATATGCGGCCACAGGGCATAGGATTGGAAGACCAGGGCCGTATCGCGCTTTTCCGGTGGCAGGTTGGTCATATCCACGCCATTCAGCCGGACGTGCCCGCCCGATGCTGGATGAAAGCCCGATAGCACGCGCAGCAGTGTCGTCTTCCCGCAGCCGGACGCGCCGAGCAGGGCGATCAGCTCGCCTTTAGCGACGGTCAGGGAAATACCGTCGAGCACGGGCGTCGCGCCATAGGCGGCAGCAATCCGGTCGATCTCCAGAAACATCCATCGTCCTTTTTGGGTCGCGCGCAAATTTGAATGCGCATCCAATTTCCTGCGCCAGGGATACACGCGGCCCGTGACCGGGGGATTGCGCTTTGATGACAGAAATATGACGCGCTTGGAGGATGGGGGTTCCGTCGCTATACTGAGAGAAATTAAGGATTTTTCGAATGAATCGACGGGCTACGGCCGAAGATGTGGCCAAAGCGGCAGGGGTCTCCCAAGCCACGGTATCGCGGGTGTTTACCCCGGGTGGAAGCGTATCCAAAAAAGCGCGCGAAAAGGTGGAAAAAGCTGCCCAGGATCTGGGCTACCGCCCCAATGCGTTGGCCCGCGGGTTAACCCAGCGGCGCACCGGTCTGATCGGCGTTGTCACCGGCGATCTGTCGAGCCTATACGATTGTCAACTGCTCTCCCACCTCTGCGGCGCGTTGCGGGGTGAACAATGGCAACCGTTGCTGCTGCGTACCGCCCGGTCAGACGAAACCGGCGGCGCGCTGCTGGAAGCGATGGCCTATCAGGTCGATGCGATTATTCTGGCGGCGGGCAGCGTGCCGCCGTCGATCCTCGATGAAACCCAAACCTTTCACACGCCGATCCTCATGTTGGGCAAAGGCCCGACGCCAGGGGTGGATACGATTTGCTGCGACAATCCCGCCGGTGTGCGCCTTGTCGCCCGGCACCTGCTGGCGGCGGGCCATCGCCGCATCGCCTATATTGCGGGTAACCCGGCTGCCTTCAGCGAGCGGGAGCGGCAGGCGGGCTTTACCGAAGCCCTGGCGGCGGCGGGCGGCAGTCTCGTGGCAGTGGCCCCCGGTGACTATACCTACGAAGGCGGGCAGGCCGCGGCGCTAAGCCTGCTGACCAGCCCGACCCCACCCGATGCGATTTTCTGCGGTAACGATACGATGGCCTTGGGCGCGCTCGATGCTGCCCGGCATATCCTCGGGTTATCGGTGCCGCGCGATGTTGCCATCGTTGGGTTTGACGATATCACAATGGCCGCTTGGCCGGGGTACCGGCTGACCACCGTGCAACAGCCGATGGAGAAAACCGTGGCGGCGGCGGTGAGTTTGCTGCGTCAACGCCTTGATGGGGAAGACTTGCTGCCGCAATCCATCCGCATTCCCGTTAGCCTTGTCTTGCGGGCGTCCACCCGGCCTTTAGATGTTTAAAGGCATGGCGCGGCGTTAGCGTGCTGTTAATTCCCACGTGGTAATCGCAGAAACTGCCGCTACACTCGGCAGCTTCGCAATCCATCGGGAGTTTTATTCAGCATGGCCTTCCGACTAACGCCGCAGGATCAGGCGTTGCTGAACGGCGAGGCCGGGGCCGCCGTGGCCTCGGCGATGAGCGTTCTTAGCGCTTTCAGCGAAGCCCTAGGGGCGGAAGAACTGCTCGACATATCCCGCGCGCATATCGACGGCTGCTTATTTCACGGGCAGGTTAGCCTCGATTTCGTCGAACGGCTGGTGGCGGGGGACGGGCGCGTGCGCGTGCCGACGACGCTGAACGTCGGGTCGCTCGATCTTATTCACCCGGAACGGGTCCATCTGGTGCCCGCTGCCGAAGCCCCGGCGCGGCGGTTGATGGAAGCGCATGTCGCCCTTGGCTGCATTCCCTCCTTCACCTGCGCGCCCTATCAGACCCGCTTCCGGCCGAAGTTTGGCGAACAGATCGCCTGGGGCGAATCCAATGCGATTGTTTTTGCGAATTCGGTCATCGGCGCGCGCACCAACCGCTATGGCGATTTTATCGATCTCTGCTGCGCGTTGACAGGTCGCGCCCCGGCTTGGGGGCTGCATCTTGACGAAAATCGGCGCGGACAAATCCTGTTCCGCCTGACCGGCTTCCCCGCCTCTCAGGAAGCGACTGACGGGCTCTTTATCGCCGTAGGCCTCCTGATCGGCAGCCAGAGCGTCGAGAAGGTGCCCGTGATCGAAGGTTTGCCGGTTCCACGCGATGAGGATCAATTGAAGGCCCTGGGCGCCGCCGCCGCCTCGGCCGGGGCGGTCGGGCTGTTCCATGCCGTCGGTATCACGCCGGAAGCGCCAACCCTGGCCGATGCCCTCGGCGGTCAGGCACCCTTGGCGGTGATCACGATTACGCCCGCCGACGTGGAGGCGGCCCTCGCCCGCCTTTCGAGCGTGCCGGATGGGGCGCCGCTGGGGGCGGTCTGCCTTGGTACGCCGCATTTCTCGCTGACCGAATGGAAACGGCTGATCCCGCTAGTGCGCGAGATTGCGCCGCGCTGTGCGGTTCCGATCTATGTCAATACCGGGCGGGCGACGCTCATGGCGCTGGAAGAAACCGGCGCGCTGACCGGTCTTACCGATTTCGGTGTTATCCCGGTGGCCGATACCTGCACCTATATCACGGCGGTTTTAGAGCAAATCGACGGGGTGGTGATGACCAATTCCGGCAAATGGGCGCATTATGCCCCGGGGAATATCGGTGTGCAGGTGGCGTTCGGGTCGTTGGAAGAGTGTGTCGCCTCCGCCGCCGCCGGGCGCGTTGTGCGGGGGGCCGCATGATCCGCCCAGGTCGGGCCTATGCCGATGGGCAGGCGGAGGGCGCGGCGCTCGTGCTGACAGAAGCGCTGAGTTTCTGGGGCGGTATCGATTCGGCGACCGGCACGATCATCGACCGCTCGCACCCGCAGGTGGGGGAGAGTGTGGCCGGGAAAATCCTGGTGATGCCGGGGGCGCGCGGCTCGTCGTCGTCCTCCTCGGTTTTGGCGGAATGCTTGCGGCTCGGCACCGGCCCGCTCGGCATTCTCTTAGCGCGGCCGGATCCGATCTTGACCGTGGCGGCGCTCGTTGCCCGCTCGCTCTATGGGATTGCCTGTCCGATCCTGGTGGCGGAAATCGCGGGGATCGCGACCGGTGACCGTCTGCGCCTGCAGGCCAATCAGGGCGGCGGGCACGCAGAAATTTTGCCCGCGCATTGATCCGATTGCCGGGGGCGCGGCACCTGTGGAATGATTAAGCTTATGGATACGCGCCTTCCCGTGCAGCCCCTGGCTGCCGCTTCCGCCCCTGCCGTCGCAGCGCCCGATACACCGGCCCCCTCGGGCCGCCGGGGCCGCGCGCGGTCGGAGGCTGAAATTCTGGCCGTGGCAGAAGAAGTCTTTGCCACCTATGGGCTGCACGGCGCGACCACGGCGAAAATCGCTGACCGCGCGGGTATCCCGAAAGCCAATATCCATTATTATTTCAGCACGAAGGAAGCGCTCTACCTGCGGGTGCTGAAGGATATTCTGGAAGAATGGCTGTCGGCGGCGGCCTTTGATGTGGAGGATGCCGCCCGCCCGGCGCTGGAGCGCTATATTCGCGCTAAGCTGAACTATTCCCGCGAGCGCCCCCAGGCGTCCAAAGTCTGGGCGAATGAGATTTTGAACGGCGCGCCGCTGATCCGCGCGCATCTCGAAGACCGGTTGCTGGCCTGGGTCGATGCCAAGGCGGCGGTCATTCAGGGCTGGATCGACCGGGGGGAACTTGCGCCTGTCGATCCGCGCCACCTGCTGTTCAGCATTTGGGCGACGACGCAGCATTATTCTGACTTTGCCACGCAAATCACCATTCTGCTGCGAAAAGAGGCGCTGGAAGCCGATGATTTCGAGCAGGCGGCGCAGCTCTTGACCCAGATGGTGCTGGGCGGTCTCGCGACGGGGCGCTGATCGCGCTGTTTTTGTCCTCCTAAACAGATGCTCTTGACCGTTTGGTCAGAAGCTGGTCTGCTTTTTGCTCAACAGGACGGGCGGGTGAAGCCGGGGCGTTAGACCCCAGCGACCCCCCAAGGGTTTCGAGCGGGAGCGTGAACAACGGGGAATTTCCCCGAACGGGTATTATTGCCCGGTCCATCCTTCCGCAGTCTTGATCGGGTCAGGCAGTTCGGGGAGCAAGGATCGTGGCCAGCAGCAATACCAACGACCGGTCGAATATGGCGGTGAACGAGGCGCGTCTGTGGGACAGCCTGATGGAAATGGCCAAGATCGGCGCGACGGAAAAGGGCGGCGTGTGCCGCATCGCGCTGACCGACCTCGACCGCGAGGGGCGCGATCTATTTGTAAAATGGTGCAAGGACGCGGGCTGTACCATCTCCGTCGATCAAATGGGCAATATCTTCGCTCGCCGCCCCGGTAAGAATAATGATCTGCCGCCGGTGATGACTGGCAGCCACCTCGACAGCCAACCGACGGGCGGCAAATTCGACGGCGTGTATGGCGTGCTGGCGGGGCTTGAGGTGGTGCGGACGCTGAATGATTTCGGCATTGAAACCGACGCCCCGGTGGAAGTGGCCGTTTGGACGAATGAAGAAGGCAGCCGTTTCGCCCCGGCAATGGTCGCGTCCGGTGTGTTTGCCGGGGTTTTCGATCTCGACTACGGCCTGTCACGCGCCGATCTCGACGGCAAGACGATGGGCGAGGAGTTGAAGCGCATCGGCTATGCAGGCGACCTGCCGGTCGGCGGGCGCCCGATTGGCGCTTATTTTGAAGCGCATATCGAACAAGGGCCGATTCTGGAAGCCGAAACCAAGACCATCGGCGTCGTGACTCATGCCCAAGGCCAGCGCTGGTACGAGGTCAACGTCATCGGTCAGGATGCCCATGCCGGGCCGACGCCAATGGAGCGCCGCAAGGATGCCCTGGTCGGGGCGGCGCGCATGGTCGGCGAAGTCAACCGCATCGGTCTGGCCCATAAGCCGTTCGGGCGCGCGACGGTGGGGCTGCTGAACCCCATTCCCAATTCGCGCAACGTCATTCCCGGCAAGGTGTTTTTCACCATCGACTTCCGCAATCCGAATGAGGACGCTTTGACGGCGATGGATGCGGAAATGCGGGCCTCGTTGGCCAAAATCGCCGAAGAACAAGGGCTTGAGATCGAGATTACCCAGATTTGGCACTCGCCGGTCGTGACCTTCCACGAAAAATGCGTTGGCGCGGTGCGTAATGCCACCCAGCGTCTCGGGTTTTCCAATATGGAAATTGTCAGCGGTGCCGGGCACGACGCCTGCTACATCAATCGCGTCGCGCCGACCGGGATGATCTTCATCCCCTGCGAAGACGGCATCAGCCACAATGAAATCGAAAATGCCGCTCCGGCTGATTGTGCGGCGGGCTGTAATGTACTGCTGCACGCCATGGTCGAAGCAGCAACGGCTTAAACAGAAAATCCTGACCAATCGGTCAAGTTTTTACTTGACCGATTGGTCAGATCAAAACATCCTTCAGTCTAACAACAATAAACATCAACAGGGTTCGAAGTCATTCCGCACGCAGCGGACCGCCTGTATCGGGCGTGAGGACGGAGGGTTTCATGAAGGATTTAGTGGATATTACCGCCGGGCGTTTGCCCGGGGCGGTGCTGGCCGAAAATTTCGGCGACGCGCACCCGCCGCTGACGCCAGCACAGGCGCTGGTCGAAGCGGATCGCTGTCTGTTTTGCTACGATGCGCCGTGCCAGACGGCCTGCCCAACCGGGATTGATATTCCGAGTTTTATTCGGAAGATCGGCACCGGCAATCTCAAAGGCTCGGCCCAGGATATTCTGTCGGCGAATATTATGGGCGGCATGTGCGCCCGCGTTTGCCCGACCGAAATTCTGTGCGAACAGGCCTGCGTGCGGAACACTTACGAGGATAAAGCCGTGCAGATCGGCGCCTTGCAGCGGCGGGCAACCGATTGGCTGTTCGAACAGGACATCCAGCTCTTCACCCGCGCCGAACCCACGGGCAAGAAAGTTGCCGTCGTCGGCGGCGGTCCAGCGGGCCTCTCGGCGGCGCATAAGCTCGCGACGCTGGGCCATGACGTGACGGTCTACGAAGGCCGCGCCAAGCTGGGCGGCCTTAATGAATATGGGATCGCCGCCTATAAGACGCCGTTTAATTTCGCGCAGAAGGAAGTCGAATACATTCTGGCGGTTGGCGGCATTACGGTCGTGACCGACTGGAAGCTTGGGCGCGATGGATCGCTGGACGATCTCGTTAAAGGCTTCGATGCGGTTTTCCTGGGGCTTGGGCTCGCGGGCGTTAATGCGCTGAACGCGCCGGGCGAAGACTTGCCAGGGGTTGAAAACGCCGTCGATTTCATCGCGCGCCTGCGGCAATCGAGCGACCTGAGCCAGCTTCCCATCGGGCGGCGGGTGATCGTTATCGGCGGCGGCAATACCGCCATTGATGCGGCAACCCAGGCCAAGCGCCTCGGCGCCGAAGATGTGACCCTGGTGTACCGTCGCGGCGTCGAAACCATGACGGCCACCCCGGTCGAACAGGAATGGGCGCAGATCAACGGCGTGAAGATTAAGCATTGGGCCAAGCCGGTAAAGGTCGAGAACGCTGACGGCGCGGTCAGCGGTGTGACCTTCGAATATACGACGCTGCAGGGCGGGGCGGTGGTCGGCACGGGGGAAACTTTCACCCTGGCCGCCGATCAGGTCTTCAAGGCTATCGGCCAGACCTATGCGGAACCGGAGTTTCCGGGGCTGACGCTCGAAAAAGGCCGCATCAAGGTCGATGCCGACCGCAAAACCAGCTTAGCGAAAGTCTGGGCCGGGGGCGATTGCGTTGCGGGCGGACAAGACCTCACGGTCGCCTCGGTCGAGGACGGCAAGCGCGCCGCCCTCTCCATCCATGCAACCCTGATGGCTTAAGGAGAGGCGGCATCATGGCTGACTTGCGCACCAATTTTGCAGGTATCAAATCGCCGAACCCCTTCTGGCTGGCCTCTGCCCCGCCGACGGATAAGGCCTATAACGTCATCCGCGCGTTCAAGGCGGGCTGGGGCGGCGTTGTCTGGAAGACGCTGGGGGAAGACCCGCCCGTGGTCAACGTCACTTCCCGCTATGGCGCGTGGCACGATGGCGACCGCCGGGTGATGGGGCTGAATAATATCGAGCTGATCACCGATCGGCCGCTAGAAGTGAACCTGCGCGAAATCAAAGAAGTGAAGCGCGACTGGCCCGACCGGGCGCTGGTCGTCTCGCTGATGGTTCCGTGCGAGGAAGACAGCTGGAAGCGTATTCTGCCGCTGGTGGAAGACACCGGCGCAGACGGGATCGAGCTTAACTTCGGCTGCCCGCATGGCATGTCGGAACGCGGCATGGGGGCGGCGGTCGGGCAAGTCCCCGAATATGTCGAAATGGTCACGCGCTGGTGCAAGCAGTATAGCCGCATGCCAGTGATCGTGAAGCTAACGCCGAATATCACCAATATCCTCGGCCCGGCGCGGGCGGCGAAGGCGGGCGGGGCGGATGCGGTCTCGTTGATCAATACGATCAATTCGATCATGAGCGTCAATCTAGACGCGATGGCCCCCGAACCCGTGGTAGACGGCAAGGGCACCCACGGCGGCTATTGCGGCCCGGCGGTAAAGCCGATTGCTCTGAATATGGTGGCCGAAATCGCCCGCACGATGGATACGCGCGGTATTCCCATCTCCGGAATCGGCGGGATCACCACGTGGCGCGACGCGGCGGAGTTTATGGCGCTCGGGGCCGGGGCCGTACAGGTCTGTACCGCCGCGATGGTCTACGGCTTTAAGATCGTCGAAGACATGATCGACGGCTTGAACAATTGGATGGACGACAAGGGCTATAAGACGCTCGACGATTTCGTCGGCATGGCTGTCCCGAATGTCACCGATTGGCAGTATCTGAACCTCAATCACGACCTGAAAGCGCGGATCAATCAGGATCTCTGCATCTCCTGCGGGCGTTGCCATATCGCCTGCGAAGATACGTCCCATCAGGCGATCACCAAGGAAAAAGACGGCAAGCGCTACTTCGATGTGGTCGATTCGGAATGCGTGGGCTGTAACCTCTGCATGATCGCCTGCCCGGTGCCCCAGTGCATCACGATGGAGGCAGTCGATACCGATCGGCCTTATACCAATTGGACGACGCATCCGAATAATCCGATGCGCAAGGTCGCGGCGGAATAGGATGGGGAACGGGCGCAGGCTTTATCAGTCTGTGCCCGCTTTTCTTTTAGGCGCAGCTTGTTAGGGTGGGTGACGGCTGGAATGCGGAAGGTGATGCGGATGGACGAGACGAGCGCGGCGGCAAACGGTTCTGCCCGGGCAGAGGCGGCGCAGCCGGTGATCGAGATTGCCGATCTGTCGCTGGTCTATCAAACGGCGGATCACCCGGTAATGGCGCTGTCGCACGTTAATCTGACCATCAATAAGGGCGATTTTGTTTCCTTCATCGGCCCATCCGGCTGCGGGAAGACGACGCTGATGCGCGTGGTGGCCGATCTCGAACACCCAACCTCCGGCAAGGCACTTGTGAATGGTGGCACGCCGGAGCAAGCGCGGCTCGACCGCGCCTATGGCTATGTGTTTCAGGCGCCGACGCTCTATCCTTGGCGGTCGGTGGAGCGCAATGTCATGCTGCCGCTCGAAATTATGGGGTTGCCGAAGGCGGAACAAAAGGCCCGCGCTAAGGCGGCGCTGGAATTGGTCAGCCTGACCGGCTTCGAGCGCAAATTCCCGTGGCAGCTTTCGGGCGGGATGCAGCAGCGCGTGTCCATCGCCCGCGCCCTGAGCTTCGAGCCGCAACTGCTGCTGATGGACGAGCCGTTCGGCGCCTTGGATGAAATCACCCGCGACCGGCTGAACGACGAGTTGCTCAGCCTATGGAAGAAGACCGAGAAGACGGTGATTTTCGTCACCCATTCGATTTCGGAAGCCGTCTATCTCTCCACCAAGATTGTCATCATGAGCGCCCGGCCCGGCCGGATCATTGATGTGATCGATAGCCCGCTGCCGCGCGACCGTTCGGCAGCGACGCGCGATACGCAGGCTTTCCTAGAAGTTGCCCACCGGGTGCGCGAAGGGCTGCTGGCGGGGCATGGGCAGGATGAATAGGGTTTCGCACGCCCTCTCGCGCAGCCTGCCGCTGGTCTTTGTGCTGGCGGTTTTGGCGCTTGTCTGGCTCGCCGCATCCGTTTGGCTGAACGCGCCGCAGATCACCGACCTTTGGCAGCGCAACGGCAAGACCGCCTGGACGACCGCCGAACTGATCGATGCCGCCTGGAGCCAGGAACGCCCGCTGCTGCCCGCGCCGCAGCAGATTTACGCTGACCTCGCCAAGAGTTTTTCTGCCCGCCTCGATAGCCCGCGCAATTTGCTGTTCCATACCTGGGTGACCGGATCGGCCATGGCCTCCGGCTTTGGGCTGGGTGTGCTGCTCGGCATCATCTTGGCGCTTGGCATCGTTCACGTCCGCACGCTGGAAAAATCGCTGATGCCCTGGGTCATCGCGTCTCAGACCGTGCCGATCCTGGCGATTGCGCCGATGATCGTCGTCGTGCTCGGCAATCTCGGGCTGACGGGGCTGCTGCCGAAGGCGGTGATTGCGATGTATCTCTGCTTTTTCCCCATCACCATCGGGCTGGTGAAGGGGCTGCGCTCCCCCGATCCACTGCAGCTCGATCTGATGCGTACCTATTCGGCCAGTCCCAGCCAAACCTTCTGGAAACTGCGCTGGCCCGCCGCCATGCCGTTTCTATTCACCAGCCTGAAGGTGGCGATTTCGATTGCCTTGGTCGGCGCGATTGTCGGCGAACTGCCGACCGGCGCGCAGGCGGGCCTGGGGGCGCGGCTGCTGGCGGGGTCTTACTATGGTCAGACGATCCAGATTTGGTCGGCGCTGGTGGTATCTGCCATTCTTGGCATGGCGCTGGTCGCGTTGATCGGGCTGATCGAACGCTTCGCCCTCAGCTATCAAGCGGCGCCGAAAGCGGCGGGAGGGGCGAAATGACCCCGCTGATCCTGGCCGGTGCGACGGCAGCAGGGGCGATTGCCAGCCTTGCCGTCTTAAGCGCCAAGGGGGCCGGTCTGCTGCTCTGGCCTTTGGCGGTGGCGACGCTTGGCGCCGCGTGGCTGCTGATGACCCGCCTGTCGAACGATAGACAGGCTGATGCGCGCTTTGGCTGGTCCGTTCCGGCGATTTTTGGGCTGTCCTTGCTGTTCGCCTGGGAAGTCGTCACGCGCGGCTTCGATATTCCCCGCGTGCTGCTGCCCGCGCCCAGCCTGATCGGGGCGGCGCTTCTCGCGCAAGCCGCAATCTTATTTGCCGATTTTCAGCAGACGGTGCTGAAGTCGGTCATTGCGGGCTATCTGCTGGGCAATGGTTCGGCTTTCATTATCGCGCTGTTGGTGGATCGCTCGCCGTTCCTGCAACGCGGGTTGTTGCCGTTGGGGAACCTCGTCAGCGCCATTCCCATCGTCGGCATCGCGCCGATTATGGTGATGTGGTTCGGCTTCGATTGGCCCTCGAAGGCGGCGGTGATCGTCGTCATGACCTTTTTCCCGATGCTGATTTCGACGCTGGCGGGCTTGCAGGCGACCGACCGGATGCAGCGCGATCTGATGACATCCTATGGGGCCAGCTATGGGCAAACGCTGCTCGCCTTGCGTTTACCGGCAGCAGCCCCGATGATCTTTAATGCCTTGAAGCTGAACTCCACCCTGGCGCTGATCGGCGCCATCGTCGCCGAATTCTTCGGTACGCCGATTGTCGGCATGGGGTTCCGCATTTCGACCGAGGTAGCGCGGATGAACGTCGATGTCGTCTGGGCCACCATTGCCGTTGCCAGTGTGATCGGATCGGCCTTCTACGGCACGATCACGCTGATCGAGCGGCGCATGACGTTCTGGCACCCATCGTTCCGCAAGGCGCGGGGGTGAGAGGGATGCCCAAGACCTGGGGCGCATAATCCGGGCGGGGCACAGGGTAGGGGTTCCACGGTAACTGTTTATGGCAACGATTTGGGGGACTGAGATGATGTCGATGAAAAGCCTGCTGGTTTCATCCGCTCTGGTGCTGGCGGCGGGGATCGCTACGGGCGCTTCCGCCCAGGATAAGCTGACGCTGCAACTGAAGTGGGTCACCCAGGCCCAGTTCGCGGGCTATTATGTGGCCAAAGACAAGGGTTTCTATAAGGAAGCCGGTCTCGATGTGACCATTAAGGCCGGCGGGCCGGATATTAACCCCAGTCAGGTGATCGCCGGCGGCGGCGCCGATGTGATCGTCGATTGGATGCCGTCGGCGCTGGCGACGCGCGAAAAGGGCGTCGATCTCGTCAATATCGCCCAGGTCTTTCAGAAGTCGGGCATGATGCTGACCTGCCGCAAGGATAGCGGCGTGACCGCGCCGAAGGACTTCCCCGGCAAGACGCTGGGCGTCTGGTTCGGCGGCAACGAATATCCCTTCCTCGCCTGGATGGATAAGCTCGGCTATGCCACCACGGGCGGCAGCGGCGTGACGGTGCTTAAGCAGGGCTTTAACGTCGATCCGATCCTGCAAAAGCAGGCCGCCTGTATCTCCACTATGACCTACAATGAATATTGGCAGGTCATCGACGGCGGGCTGAAAGATAGCGATCTGCTGGTCTTTAAGTACGAAGACCAGGGCGTCGCGACGCTGGAAGATGGGCTTTATACCCTGGGTAAGCACGTGAAAGACCCGGCAATGGCTGCAAAGCTGGCGAAGTTCGTCAAAGCCTCGATGAAGGGCTGGGATTGGGCCGCCGCCAATAGCGATGCCGCCGCCGGGATCGTGTTGGATAATGACGCGTCCGGCGCCCAGACCGAAAAGCATCAGAAGCGTATGATGGGCGAAATTGCGAAGCTCATCGGGTCTAACCCCAAAGGCACGGGCTATCTCGATCCCGCCGCCTATGACCGCACGGTTGCCGTGTTGATGGGCGGCAAATCCGCCCCCGTCATCACCAAGAAGCCGGAAGGCGCCTGGACGCACGAGATTTTCGATAAGGCGAAGTAAGCCGCTGGGCGGGGCTGGGTCGGCCAGCCCCGCCGTTTCGATCACGAAAAGCGTTACCCAGAGGGGGAAGGATCATGGCTCTGCTCATTCGCGGCGGGACCGTCGTTACCGCCGAAACCACCGTTCGGGCCGATGTTCTGTGTGACGGTGATAAGATTATCGCCGTTGGACCCGATCTCGAAGCCCCGGCGGGCGCCGACATCATCGATGCGGGCGGGCAATATGTTATGCCGGGCGGGATTGATCCGCACACGCATATGGAACTGCCGTTCATGGGAACGGTGGCATCGGAAGATTTCTACACCGGCACCGCGGCAGGCGCGGCGGGCGGGACGACGATGATCATCGATTTCGTCATCCCCAGCCCGCAGCAGTCGCTGATGGAGGCCTATAAAACCTGGCGCGGTTGGGCAGAAAAAGCGGCGACTGATTATTCTTTCCATGTCGCCGTGACCTGGTGGGACGATAGCGTGGCGCGCGATATGGGCACCCTGGTGCAGGACCATGGGGTGAATAGTTTCAAGCACTTCATGGCCTATAAGAACGCCATCATGTGCGAAGACGAAGTGCTGGTGAACAGCTTCACGCGCGCGTGGGAACTGGGCGCACTCTGCACCGTGCATGCCGAAAACGGCGAGCTGGTCTATCACCTGCAAAAGAAGCTGATCGCCCAGGGCATCACCGGGCCGGAAGGCCATCCGCTGTCCCGCCCGCCAGAAGTGGAGGGGGAGGCGGCAAACCGCGCCATCCGCATCGCCCAGGTGCTCGGCGTGCCGCTCTACATTGTCCATGTCTCGTGCAAGGAAGCGCTGGAAGCCATCTCCCGCGCCCGCGCCGAAGGCCAGCGGGTCTATGGCGAAGTGCTGGCGGGGCATCTGGTCGTCGATGAAAGCGTCTATCGTTCCACCGATTTCGAGTTTGCGGCGGCCCATGTGATGAGCCCGCCGTTCCGCTCCAAAGAGCATCAATCGGCCCTGTGGCGCGGTTTGCAGTCGGGGAACCTTCAGACCACGGCGACCGATCATTGCTGCTTCTGCGCGCCGCAAAAGGCGGCGGGCCGCAATGATTTCACTAAGATTCCTAACGGCACCGGCGGCGTTGAAGACCGGATGATGGTGCTGTGGGACCAGGGGGTGAATACGGGCCGCCTGACGCCGAACGAGTTCGTGAAGGTTACCTCCGCCAATACCGCCCAAATCTTCAACCTCTACCCGCGCAAGGGGACGGTGGCGGTTGGGGCGGATGCGGATATCGTCGTGTGGGATCCGAAGGGTACCAAGACGATCAGCGCCAAGACCCATCACCAGAACGTCGATTTCAACATCTTCGAAGGCATGACGGTCACGGGCATTCCCAGCCATACGATTGCCGCTGGGAAGCTGGTCTATGCCAAGGGCGAGCTGCGCACAGTGCGCGGCGCGGGCCGCTATGTGAACCGCCCGGCCTTCCCCAGCTATTTCGAGGCCTTAAAGCTGGTGAAAGACATTAATACCCCGAAGCCCGTGACGCGCGCGGCGGCGGCGGAATAAGCGTTTTTGCAAGCAGGCGTGCAGCGGCGGGGTCGATAGCCCTGCCGTTTGCTTTTGGTCAGGCCCCAACGTCGGCTAGCGGATAAACTTGCGTGTTTTCGCGGTGAATCCGGTCCTTCAGGGCGGCGAATACCCCCTTTAGGGCGGTTTGGAAGGCGGGATATTCGGTCACCAGCTTACCCGAATGGACCCATTGGGCCAGAAAATCCTCATAAGTCTGCCGGATGCCGCCCATTTCGGTCTGATATTTCGCGGCCAGATCGCGGACTTTCGTATCCTCGTGCCGGGCGAGCCGGGGGTAGAGAACATCGTCTTCTAAGGCGAGATGTAGGCGAAGCTTGGCGGAGAGTTCGCTAAAGGCCTGGCGGATTTCCTGCGCGCGGGTATGGCCCGTCGGACTCATCAAGATCGCTTCGATCCGCCCGACGATGGCGCCGATTTCATCATGCTGGGTCCGAAAACGTTGCGTGGGCAGGATGCTCATCAAAAACCTCCAAATTCGATACAATTTTGTTATATCGAATCGATATTTTCAGAGTCCAGAAAAAAGACGCTTTCAAAATGCGTCTTTTTTAAACGCCCGGAAACCCGCCTACCAACCGACCGAATCGACCAGCGTGTAAACTTCGGTATTCTCGCGATGAATCCGGTCCTTCAAGGCCGCAAAAAGCCCCTGGGTTGCCGCGCTGAAACCCGCCGTATCGGTCACCAGCTTGCCGGAATGCACCCAAGTCGACAGATAGGCCTCATAGGCGTCGCGGATGCCGCCCATTTCAGTTTGATAGCGGGTTGCCATATCGCGCACTTTGCCGTCGTTGTGCCGGGCGAGGCGGGGATAGAGGACGTCATCTTCCAGCGCTAAATGGATCCGGAGTTTTGCCGAAAGTTCGCTGAACCCTTGCCGAATTTCCTGCGCGCGCGGGGCCCAGTTGGGCGACGCCAAAATCGCTTCTATCCGTTGCACGATGGTCGCGATTTCGCTGTGCTGGCTACGGAAACGATGCGTGGCAGTCGGCTGCGTCATGGGGAACCCTCGCGGAAGAAACAGAGCCTCCTCAATCTACTATAGACCGAGAATGCTGCAATCTTTCTACCGCAGAGGGCGCAAATTTCATACCGGCCTGTCAGGCAGCCTGATCGACCAACGGGTAAAGCTCGGCATCCTCCCGCCGCAACCTTGCTGTCAGCGGCCCAAAAACCGCCGCCACCGCCTGGGTAAAGCCTGAGCGATCTTGCGCGAAGCGGCCCGAGTGCAGCCAGTCGCGCAGGAAGGTTTCGTAGGTTTCGCGCAGGCCGCTCATCTCGGCTTGGAACTGCTGGGCGCGGTCGCGCAAGCGGGCGTCCGAGTGGCGGACCAGCCGAGGATAGAGCGCATCATCTTCCAACGCCAAATGCAGGCGGAGCTTGGCGGAAAGCTGATGAAAGGCTTCCCGCAGCGGGGCTGCCGGACTATCGGCGGTAAACCCCCGCAGCAGGGTCTGAATAGTTTCGATCAGCCCGTAGAGATCGGCATGTTGGCTGTGAAACCGCACCATCGTTGGCGATACGCTCATTCTCGTCGCTCCTCTGTCAGCCGAAGGTCGAGGGCAGAATGGGAAATAAAATAGGTATTTTAAATTCATATTTAAGCGCGGCAGCCATGCGCGGGCGATGTCACGGCAGGAAGGAAACGCCGCATGGCATTCTTTGGAAGGGTGATGCTACAATTTATTAAAATTGCGATTATATGCCGTCGTATCCGCAATCTGCTTGGGGATGGCAAAAAGGGGGAATAGGGTGCGTCTCGCTCGGATATTGGCCTTGGGTCTGGTGCTCGCCGCCATCGGGAAACCTGTGTGGGCGCAAGCTATCGTTGCCAAAATCCCCGGCATCGCCGACGTGGTAAGCTTCGCCGTCGGGCTACAGCATCCCTGGGGGCTGGCCTTCCTGCCCGATGGCCGCGCGCTGGTTACCGAGCGGCCCGGCCGCCTGCGGCTGATCGGGCGCGACGGGAAACTGTCGGACCCGCTGACGGGCGTTCCCGATGTTGTGGCGCGCGGGCAGGGCGGCTTACTTGATGTCGCCATCGATCCGAATTTTGCCGAGAACCGTTTCGTCTATCTCAGCTTTAGCGAAGGTGGGCCGGGTGGGGCGGGAACGGCGGTTTTTCGGGGGGCGCTCGGGCCGCGTGGGCTGGAAGAGGGCCGGGTAATTTTCCGGCAGGTGCCGAAAGTGAACGGCACCGGCCATTTTGGCTCCCGCTTGGTTTTTGGCCGCGACGGCACCCTCTTCGTCACCCTCGGCGACCGGTACGCCTACCGCGATAGCGCCCAAGATGTGACAACGCACCTAGGGAAGATCGTGCGCATTCGCCGCGACGGCACCCCGCCGAGCGATAACCCCTTCCTCACCCGGTCCGACGCGAAGCCGGAAATCTGGTCCTATGGGCATCGGAACGTCCAGGGCGCGGCTCTCCATCCGCTGACCGGCCAGCTTTGGACCGTCGAACATGGAGCGCAGGGGGGCGACGAGTTGAACCACTCGCAGCCGGGCAAAAACTACGGCTGGCCGGTCATCACCTATGGCGTCGATTATTCCGGCGCCAAGATCGGTATCGGCACAAAGGCGCCCGGCATGGAGCAACCGGTCCATTATTGGGTTCCCTCGATTGCCCCGTCCGGCCTCTTGTTCTACACCGGTTCGGCCTATCCGGGCTGGAAAGACGCCCTGTTCACCGGTTCGCTTAAGTTCGGCGCCTTGGTCCGCTTAACCCTAAACGGCGACGCCGTAACGCAGGAAGAACGGCTGCTGCAAGACCTGGGCGAGCGCATTCGTGACGTACGCCAAGGGCCGGACGGGCTGATTTATCTTCTTACCGATTCGCCCGAGGGCCGGGTGTTGCGGCTGAACCCGGTCAAAAAACCCTAATCAGCCAGGGCGTAATCCAGCACCTGAACCGTGCGCAGGATCGGGGCGATGGCCTCGTGGATCACGCGCTGGTGCTCGGGATGCGGAAGATAGGCATCGCGGGCGGCGGCATCGGCGAAGATCATGGTGAAGCCAAAATCGATCCCGCTTCCCGCCGGTTCCGGGCTCATTTGCGGGCCGCCGGAATAAGAGACTAGGCCGGGGATGCGGCCAACCAGCGCGGCCAAAGCATCGGCGCAGGTCTGTTGCTGCGCGTCGGTTGCCGCCGCCGTCCAGCCCAGCAAAACGATGTGAGCGATCTTCGCCATTTCGGTCTCCTTGTTAACGCCGTTACCATAGGGTGGTTTTCGCCGAATTGTCAGCACGGCAATTTCCTGGATTGCCGAAGCTGGCGGTTCCGGCGCACAGTCGCGGCACCGCTGGTGCTTTTTCGCGGGGGAGGAAGCACGCGCGGCCCTTTGTCGATTGAACAGGACCGATCATGCCGTTTCTTGCTTCCCGCCTCGACCGCATTAAACCCTCGCCGACCATTGCCGTCACCGATAAGGCCCGCGCCCTGAAGGCGGCGGGGCGCGACATCATTTCGATGAGCGTCGGCGAACCGGATTTCGACACGCCCGATCACGTGAAGGCCGCTGCGATCGACGCGATCCAGAAGGGCGATACCAAATATACCGCCGTCGATGGCACGGCGGCGCTGAAGGCGGCGATCTGTGCCAAATTCCTGCGCGAGAATAACCTGACCTATAAGCCGGAAAACATTACGGTCGGCACCGGCGGCAAGCAGATTCTCTATAACGCCCTGATGGCGACGCTCGACGAGGGCGACGAGGTGATCATCCCCGCGCCCTATTGGGTCTCCTACCCCGACATGGTCTTGCTGGCGGGCGGCGAACCGGTGATCGTGCCGTGCGGCGAAAACTCCCGCTTCAAACTGTCGCCGGAGGCGCTGGAAGCTGCCATCACTCCGCGCACCAAATGGGTCATTCTCAATAGCCCGTCGAACCCGACCGGTATGGGCTATACGCGGGACGAAATCCGCGCCCTGGCCGATGTGCTGTTGAAGCACCCGCACGTCTGGGTGATGACCGACGATATGTACGAACATCTCGCCTATGACGATTGGCAGTTCTGCACCTTGGCGGAAGTGGAACCGGCGCTGATCGACCGCACGTTGACGGTCAACGGCGTCTCCAAAGCCTATGCGATGACCGGTTGGCGTATAGGGTATGCGGGCGGGCCGAAGGCGTTGATTCAAGCGATGGCAACGATCCAATCGCAATCGACCTCTAACCCTTCCTCGATCAGCCAAGCGGCGGCGGCGGCGGCGCTGTCGGGCGATCTGTCGTTCCTGGGCGAACGCAACGCCATCTTCATCGAGCGCCGCGATCTATGCGTCGATCTGCTGAACGATGCGCCGGGTCTGACGTGCATCAAGCCGGACGGCGCCTTCTACGTCTATGTCTCCTGCGCTGGCGCCATCGGTAAGAAAACGCCGGGCGGGCAGGTGATCAAGAACGATAGCGACTTCGTAACCGCGTTGCTGGAAGCTGAAGGGGTTGCGGCAGTGCAGGGCGCGGCTTTTGGGCTGGAGCCCTATTTCCGCCTGTCCTACGCCACCTCGACCCAATTGGTTGAGGATGCCTGCCGCCGCATTCAGCGCTTCTGCCAGTCGCTGAGCTAGACAAAGACGCCTCCCCTTGCCTTAACGCGGCTTCCATTGGAAACTACGGGGGCAAGGGGAGGCTTCGATGAAACCATCCATCGCATTAACGTTGCATCGTTCGTCTATTCGCGCGGCGGCGGAGCGTTTCCGGCTGGATAATCCACGCGTCTTCGGGTCGGCGCTGCTCGGGAAAGATACCGAAACAAGTGACCTCGATATCCTGGTCGATCCCCGCCCTGGAACGACCCTCTTTGATATCGGTGGATACCAAGAAGAGTTGGAGCGTCTGCTGGGGGTCCGGGTTGATGTGTTGACGCCCGGCGGTTTACCCCCCAAGTGGCGCGACGTCATCGTGCGGGACGCAAAACCGATATGACGGCAAACCGTTTGCCAGATTATCTCGATCATATGCGCTTGGCCGCTTCGAAAGCTCTCGATTTTTTGGAAGGAAGTTCCTTCAACACGTTTGCCGAAGATCGGCGGACCCAGAAGGCCGTCTTCATGTCACTGATTATCATCGGTGAAGCAGCGGCGCGCATTCTCGAACGGTTCCCCGATTTTACCGCTGCTCATCCAGAGATTGCTTGGGTCGAAATGCGCTGAATGCGCAACCGCCTAACCCATGTCTATTTCGAGGTCGATTTGGCAATCATTTGGAATACGGTTCAGCAGGAATTGCCGAGGCTGCTGCGGTCGCTGGAACCCCTATAAAAGGAAAAAGGGCCATAGCCACGCTGCAGCCCTTCTGCCCACCTCCTCAGAACCGATCAATCACGCTAATTCCAATATCGCGCGACCCATCCATCGCCGTCAGGGCCGGGATAGCCTCGGCGAGCGCAATTTTGCGGCCGATCAGCTTTTGCGGCGCAATCTTACCCGTTTCGATCATCGCCATCATGGCGTCGTAACGCCAAGCCTGCATGCCGTGACTGCCGTAGATTTCCAGTTCGTGGCCGATGACCTGGGCCATCGGGATTTGCGGCGTCGCATGGTCCCCCAGCATCAGGCCGACCTGAACGTGGCGCCCGCGCCGCCGCAGGTTCTTGATCGAATTGAAACAGGTCGTCGGGCTGCCCAGCGCGTCGATGGAAACATGGGCGCCGCCCTTGGTGATCTCGCGCACCGCTTCGACCGTGTCGGCGACCGTGCGGGAATTGATCGTGGCGACGGCCCCGCATTCCCGCGCAAACGCCAGTTTATCGTCGAAAACATCGATGGCGATCACATTGGCGCCCATCGCGCTGGCGATCATGATGGCCGAAAGCCCGACGCCGCCACAGCCATGAACGGCGACCCATTCCCCGGGGGCGGTGCGGGCTTGATCGACAATCGCGCGGAAGGAGGTGGCGAACCGGCACCCTAGGCTGGCGGCGGTCGCATCGTCCACCGCCTCGGGCAGCGTCACCAGATTGGTTTCGGCGAAATCAATGGCGACATACTCGGCGAATGACCCCCAATGGGTAAAGCCGGGCTGGAACTGATCCGGGCAGACCTGTTGATTGCCCGAATGGCATTCCGGGCAATGGCCGCAGCCGGAGACGAAGGGCACCGTTACCCGGTCGCCAGCGTGAAAGCGCGATACACGCTTACCGGTGGCCACCACTTTCCCGGCGAACTCATGCCCCGGCACATGGGGCAGGCGAATATCGGGATCATGCCCCATCCAGCCGTGCCAGTCGCTGCGGCAGAGGCCGGTGACGGCCACGGCGATAACAACGCCATCCTCACTCGGGGTTGGGTCGGGCACCGTGGCGATGGTTGGGGGCGTTCCGAAAGTCTCAAACAGCATCGCCTTCATGGCACTCTCCCGAAGTCGTAAACCCGGGGGAATTGTCGCATTCTTTGGCGGAAAGGGGCTTTCTTTTTTCCGAGATATTGCGGGAATATCGGAAGAACTTACTCAGAAATCCCCATAAACAGAAAGACTCTGCCTCCGTGACCGACTTCGATAAAACAGACTTGCGATTGATGGCCCTGGTGCAGCAGGATGGCCGCCTGTCGAACGCTAAGCTGGCCGCCGCGTTATCGATCAGCGAAACGCCCTGCTGGCGCCGGTTGAAGCGGCTGGAGGAGGAGGGGGTGATCGAGGGGTATCAAGCGCTCCTCAGCCGCCGGAAGCTCGACCTTGGCGTGCTGGCCTTCGTGCATCTCTCCGTCACCCAGCACGGCGAGGCGGTGACGGCAGAGATTGAGCGGACGATCCTGGCAGCGGACAATGTGTTGTCCTGTCACAATGTCTCCGGCGATGCCGATTTCATGCTGACGGTCGTGGCAAAGGATTTAGACGCCTACAGCCGCTTCGTCGAAACCACGCTGCGGAAACTGCCGGGAGTCTCGGCGATCCGCTCAACGTTTTCCTTGCGGGAAATCAAGGCGTCCAACCGGCTACCGGTGGGGCCGTAGAAGCTCGCCCCTGCCGCCGTGCAGCAGGGGCGAGGCCGGGTTATTTCTTGGCCAATTGCGCCTTCAGCCAGTTGGTAAAGGCGGGGCTGGCGAGATCGTTTTGCTGGCGCGTCATCATCTCCGCGATGCGGACCCGGTCAGTATCCTCGGAGCAGGTACCGCTTCGCTGGCTGGATTCGCTCTTGCGTTCTGCTCGATAGGCCGCCTCGAACCAGCCCTGCGCCAAGGTCGGCAGCGGCGGCAGAAGGCCGTCGATATCGCTAATCAGCTTATCGAGATCCTTGGTCGGCAAGGAGCAGGTCACCCCGGCTTCGGCGATTTTGGCCGACGCGACGGCAAGGTCAGGAAGACCATCTAACCCGGCCAGCACCAAACCGTTTACCTGCACGATACCACCGCCACTCGTTGCGCTGGCGACGGTGGTTTTCGGCGTTTCCTGCGTCGTCTGGCAGGCGGCGAGCGCGAGGGCGGCGGGCAGGGCAAGGAAAAGGGGGCGAAAACGGGTCAAGATGCACTCCTGTTTCGACGCATGTTGGCGCCAAGCTATACGCGGGAACCCGGGTCACTGCAAAGGCCCGATGCGTGACGGGCGCTTGACGTTTCGGCGCAATGGTCTTTATTAAGGACTGAATTGGTCCGAATTGGGGCCAACCGTCGTAACCACGCTGTGACAAGCGGAGCCGGGCAATGATCATTGTCAGCAAATTGGCCGATTATGCCGTCGTTCTGGCGGTCCAGCTCGGCCACATGGGGCAGAACCTCGGCCCGTTGGCGGGCTTGACCCAGGCGAGCACCGCCGATCTGGCGGAGGCAACCAAGTTGCCCGGCGCGACCGTGGCGAAAGTGCTGAAAGCCCTCAACCGTGCGGGCATCGTTTCCGCCGCGCGCGGGGCGGGCGGCGGCTATCGGCTGGCACGATCCCCCGCCGATCTGACGGTAGCCGAAGTGATTGCCGCCATCGATGGGCCGCTCGGCATGACCGAATGCGCCGGGGATGCCGATCACGATAGCTGCACCCATATGTCATATTGCGCGACCAAGCCCCATTGGGCGCGCATCACGCTGGCCGTGCAGGCGGCGCTTGGGGCGGTAACGGTGGAAGATATGATGGCGCCGCCGTTCATGCCTGCCGTTTCCGCCAGCCGCCCGGCCCCTTCTCTTGCCCTGGGAGCAGACGCATCATGACCGCGCTCGACACGCCCACCGCCGTTGATGCCGCCGTCGCCGACCAACCCTATAAATACGGGTTCGTCACCGATATTGAGGCCGATGAGGCGCCGCTAGGGCTGAACGAGGATATCGTCCGCTTTATTTCGGCCAAGAAGAATGAGCCGGAGTGGCTGCTAGACTGGCGTCTGAAAGCCTTCCGCGTTTGGCAGGGTATGACCCCGCCGACCTGGGCCAAGCTGACTGTGCCGGAGATCGATTTCCAAGCGTTGCGCTATTATTCCGCGCCGAAAACGGCGGCGGGGCCGAAGTCGCTGGACGAGGTCGATCCCGAACTGCTGAAGACTTACGAGAAGCTCGGCATTCCGTTGAAGGAACAGGCGTGGCTGGCGGGCGTGCCGGGCGTCGCGGTCGATGCGGTGTTCGATAGCGTGTCGGTGGCGACCACCTTCAAGGATACGCTGAAGAAGGAAGGCATCATCTTCTGTTCCTTCGGCGAGGCCGTGCAGGAACATCCCGATCTGGTGCGCCAGTACCTCGGCTCGGTCGTGCCGGTGGCGGATAATTATTATTCGGCGCTGAATGCGGCGGTGTTTTCCGACGGTTCCTTCGTCTTCATCCCGAAAGGGGTGCGCTGCCCGATGGAGCTTTCGACCTATTTCCGCATCAACGCCAAGGGAACGGGCCAGTTCGAACGCACGCTGATCATCGCCGAAGACGATAGTTACGTCTCTTACCTCGAAGGCTGCACGGCACCGCAGCGCGACGAAAATCAGCTTCATGCAGCGGTGGTGGAACTGGTGGCGCTCGACCGGGCGGAGATTAAATATTCGACCGTGCAGAATTGGTATCCGGGCGATGCCGAGGGCAAGGGTGGGATTTATAACTTCGTCACCAAGCGCGGCGCCTGCCGGGGAGTGAAGTCGAAGATTTCCTGGACCCAGGTGGAAACCGGGTCGGCGATCACCTGGAAATACCCGTCCTGCATTCTGCAAGGCGATGAGTCGGTTGGGGAATTCTACTCCGTCGCCATTGCCAATAATCGCCAGCAGGCCGATACCGGGACTAAGATGATCCATATCGGCAAAAACACCCGCTCCACCATCATCTCCAAGGGGATTTCGGCGGGGCATGGACAGAATACCTATCGCGGCGGGGTGAAAATCCTGCCCAAAGCCAAGAATGCGCGGAATTTCACCCAGTGCGATTCGCTGCTGATCGGCGATCAATGCGGTGCCCATACGGTGCCCTATATCGACGTGCGCACGCCGACCGCGACGCTGGAGCATGAGGCGACCACCTCGAAAATCAGCGAAGACCAATTGTTCTACTGCCAGCAGCGCGGGCTGACGGCGGAAGATGCCCTGTCCTTGATCGTCAATGGTTTCGCCAAGGAAGTGCTGAAGGAACTGCCGATGGAATTCGCGGTCGAAGCGCAAAAACTGCTCGCCATCAGCCTTGAAGGCTCGGTCGGTTAACACATTCACAGATTAAGCGGGCAGCGGCGGCCAACGCCGCGCCGACGCATCGTTAGAAGGGTTCGGACCATGTTGCAGATCGACGATCTTTGGGCGGAAGTAGAGGGCGATGAAGGCCCGCGCGAAATTCTGCGCGGCCTGTCGCTGACCGTGAAGGCGGGGGAAGTCCACGCCATCATGGGGCCGAACGGGTCCGGCAAAAGCACGCTCGCCAATGTCATTTCCGGGCGCGACGGTTACCGCGTGACCAAGGGCCGCGTGCTCTACAAGGGTCAGGATTTGCTGGCCCAGGAAGCCGACGAGCGGGCGCGCAACGGGATTTTTCTGGCCTTCCAATACCCGGTCGAAATCCCTGGTGTGAATAATATGTACTTCCTGCGCACGGCCTTGAACGCCAAGCGCCGCCACAATGGTTTGCCAGACCTCGACGCCGGGGCGTTCCTGAAGCTGGTGCGCGCGCAACTCAAGAAACTGTCGTTGAAGGACGATCTGTTGCAGCGCCCGGTCAATGTCGGTTTTTCCGGTGGCGAAAAGAAGCGCAACGAGATTTTCCACATGTCGATCCTGGAGCCGGACATGTGCCTGCTCGATGAAACCGACTCGGGCCTCGACATCGACGCCCTCAAAGCGGTGTCGGACGGGGTGAATGCCCTGCGCTCGCCGGATCGGGCCTTCGTGCTGATCACCCATTATCAGCGCCTCTTGAGCCATATTCAGCCGGACGTGGTGCATGTTCTGTCGGGCGGTAAGATCGTCCGCACGGGCGATGCCAGCCTGGCGGCGGAACTGGAGCGCGACGGCTATGCCTTCCTCAATCAGGATGCCGCGTAAATGAGTGCCGTCGCCGCCTATGTGTCGGCCTTTGCGCCGGTCGCGGGGGAGCCGGATTGGTGGCTGGCCCAGCGCCGCGCCGCGATCACGGCCTTCGAGCGCGCTGGGTTTCCGTCCGTCCAGGATGAACTCTGGCGGATGACCGATCTGAAGCCGCTGACGGCGCAGGCCTTCCTACCGCCGCAGAGCATCGACGGTGCCCGCGCGGCGGCTTTGGTCGGCGAGGCGGCGGGACTGCTGCCGGACGCTTGGCGCTTCGTGCTGGTCGATGGCGGCTTCGCCCCGGCGCTCTCCGATCTCGCGGGACTGCCCGACGGCGTGACCCTGGTGCCGACCCACAGCCGCCCGCGCGCGGTGGAGCCGCTGACCGCGCTGCTGCCCGATGGTATTGCCGCCTTAGGCGTGGCCTTCGCCCGTGACGGGCTGGTCTTGCGCATCCCGGCCGGGTTGGTGCTGGAGCGGCCGATTCATCTGATTTCCGTGCAGACCGAGGCCGGGCGCGGCACGCATACCCTGTCGCGCATCGATCTTGAGGGCGGGGCGCAGGCGGAGGTGATCGAAACCTATATGGGCGGTGCCGGCGCGTGGCTGAATGCCGCCGCCCACGTCAGCCTTGCTATGGGATCGCATTTGACGCACGGGATTTTCGTGCGGTCGGAGGCGGGGGCACAGGTTTTCGCCCGCGTATCGGCCCATGTGGAAAAAGCCGCGCGTTATTCGGCCAGCCCGGTGCTGGTGGGGGCGCAGCAAAGCCGCGTCGATCTCGTCATCGATCTTGCTGAAGATCATGCCGAAGCCGATGTGAAGGGCCTCTATCTTCTCTCCGGCACGCAGCGCGGCCAGGTGCTGACGGAAATCCATCACGATGGTCACGCCACCCGCACGAACGAACTGTTCAAGGGCGTGGCCGACGATCACGCCCACGGGATTTTCCAGGGCAAGATCGCCGTGACCGAACGGGGCCAGAAGACCGATGCGCAGATGCAAAGCCGCGTGCTGCTTCTGTCGGAAACCGCGCGCGCCGATACCAAGCCGGAGCTTGAGATTTACGCCGACGATGTGAAGTGCAGCCACGGCGCGACGGTGGGCGATATCGACGCGAATGCGCTGTTCTATCTGATGGCGCGCGGCCTAAGCCGGGCGGAAGCCCGCCGGTTGCTGCTGCGGGCCTTCTTGGAAGAGGTCGCCGATGGGATCGACGCCCCGGCAACCCAGGCGGCGGTTCGTGCGCTGCTGGGCCGGGCGCTCGACACCCCGGCGCAGGAGGTGGCGGCATGAGCCTGACATTGTCCAACCGTCCGCATCCCAAGGCGGATTTCCCGATTTTCGATCCCGCTGGCCCCAATGCCGGGATTGCCTATCTCGATAGCGGCGCATCGGCACAAAAGCCGAAAAGCGTGATCGAGGCGGTCAGCGCCTTTTATGCGACCGGCTACGCCAATATCCACCGGGGGGTTTATAAGCTCTCGGCCAATGCGACCGATGCCTATGAAGGGGTGCGGGCGCAGGTGGCGCGGTTCATAAATGCTGCGTCCGACCAGGAAATCATCTTCGTGCGCGGGGCAACCGAAGGGCTGAACCTGATCGCCGCCACCTGGGGGCGGGCGCATTTGAAGGCGGGCGACGCCGTTTTGATTTCGGCGTTGGAACATCACGCCAATATCATTCCCTGGCAGATTCTGCGCGATCAGATGGGTGTCGAGCTGCGCATCGCCGGTCTGGCGGCGGATGGCGGCATCGACCGCGCTGATTTCACTGCAAAGCTGGCGGATGGCAAGGTAAAGCTCGCTAGCTTCACCCATATCGCCAATGCCACCGGGGCCGTGTTGCCGGTGGCCGACCTGATTGCCGAAGCCAAGGCCGCCGGGGCCATTGTCTCCGTGGATGGTTGCCAAGCGGTGCCGCATCGGCCTGTCGATGTTCAAGCCTTGGGCTGCGATTTTTATACGTTTTCCGGCCATAAGATTTATGGGCCGACCGGCATCGGCATTCTCTATGGCCGCTTGCCGGTGCTGGAAACGATGCCACCCTACCAGACCGGCGGCGATATGGTGGCCACGGTGCGGTTCGAGGCGACGGAGTTTCTTGATCCGCCGCAGCGGTTCGAAGCGGGGACGCCCGATATTGCCGGGGTGATCGGGCTGGGCGCGGCCATTGATTATATCCAGTCGCTGGGCTGGGCCTGGATCGAAGCGCACGAAAAGAGCCTGCTGGCGCATGGCACGGCGGTCTTGAGCAAGATCCCCGGCCTGACTCTGCTGCCGGCAGGGTCAGAACGGTCGGGTATTTTCTCCTTCACCGTCGAAGGCGTGCATCCGCACGACCTCGGCACCATTCTCGACCATCATAATGTCGCCATTCGCGCGGGCAGCCATTGCGCCCAGCCGTTGCTGAACGAGTTCGGCCTGACGGCAACGGCGCGCGCCTCCTTGGGCCTCTATAATGAGACGGAGGATTTGGACCGGCTAGCCGAAGCGGTGATGGCTGCCCAGCGCATGTTCGCGCCGAAGCAGCGGGCCTGATTGATGGCGGCGGCGCTCTATTCCGACGCGGTAGTGGCGCTGGCGGCGCGCAAGCCGGAGCGGCTGGCGGCGCCCACGGTGTCCGCCCAGCGGAATAACCCGCTGTGCGGGGACCGGGTGACGGTCGATCTGGCGGTAGCCGATGGGGTGATCCAAGGAGTGGGCGGCGATGTGCGCGGGTGCGCTCTCTGCTGCGCTAGCCTGATTGCGATGATCGACGATCTGCCCGGCCGTCCCTTGGCGGCGCTGCCCGAGCGGATCGAAACCGTCCGCCGGGCGCTGGTGGCGACGGCGATTGCGCCGGAAGACCCGTTAGCGCCACTGCTCGATAAGCCGGTGCCGCGCCCGCGCCATCGCTGTGTTTTGTTACCCTGGGACGCGCTGACCGATGCGCTGTCCTCTCTTTCGACCCAAGCCTGAGAGTATAGGGCATGTCCGACACGCCGACCGGATTCGATCTGCACACGCAGGAGCCTTTACCGGAAAAGCCGACCGGCGATCTTGAGGATCAGGTGCTGGACGCGCTGCGCACGGTCTACGACCCGGAAATTCCGGTGAATATCGTCGAACTCGGGCTGATCTACGATCTGCGGGTGCTGGAAGATCGCCGCGTTTTTATCGACATGACTCTAACAGCGCCCAATTGCCCCGTCGCGGAAGAAATTCCGGTGCAGGTGGCCGATAAGGTGCGCAGTGTCGAAGGGGTTGCGGACGCCACCGTCAACCTCGTTTGGTCGCCGCCCTGGACCCAGGACCGGATGAGCGACGAGGCCAAACTTCAACTCAATATGTTTTAAAACGTGGGCTGGGGATTACGCGATCCCCAGCACATGCTTTAACGTCGCCGTCACGGGAACGGCGCCGCGCAGGGCGCGATTGGTGTGATGGCCCGCGCCCGGAACAACCACGTCAACGGGCATCTCGGCGTTGCGCCAGTCATGCTCGCCAATCACTCGGACAACATGATCGAAGGCGACCGGTAAAGCCGCCGGGGTCCCGAAGGTAACGACGCTGGTGCGCGCCCCGACGCGTTCCGTCTGGCGCGGCACGCTGCCGTTCAGGCGGGTCAGGGCGTGGGCCAAGACGGCATTGCCGCGATGATGGCCGACGATCAGGTCGAAGCTAACGCGGTGATCGGTCAGCAACGCTTGGATGATGTCGGTATCATGGCTATCGGTTAGGCCCTGCGCCTTCGGCGCCCGGCGCTTTCCGGTGAATGCTGCGCGGATAAGGCCGCCCAGCGGCGTTTTCGCGGCAACCCGCATTAGCCCGCCGAGGGCTTCGGAGGCGACATCCCCCGCATCGTAGCGCGGCAACACGGCAGCGACCGTTTCGCCGGTCGCATCGGCAACATTGCGGGCAAAGGCGGCTGCTCCAAGTGCCGAGCAACCGGGACTGGCAATAACCAGCGATGTGGCGCGGTGGCCCCGGTACTCAAAGAATTCGTCGACTGTATCGAGGATTTGTAGCAGGCCTTGCCCGCTGGGCGGCACGATCAGGATAACGCCTTCCACGGCCCACCGGGGGGCAAGGCGAACCGCCTCTTCAGGTTGTATATTGTTAATATCATACAAGAGATGGTCCAGCAATTCGCTGAAATGATGGGCTGTTTCTTGAGTTGCTGCCCGCTTCTTCTGGCCGATGTCCAGAGTCTGCCGAAGAGTTTCGGTATCGAAAACCTGGACCTGTGCTGTGGAGAGATCGAACGGTTTCATTGGGGCCGCTCCTCGGCATTAATCATCTGTTTACCGAGTATGGACTCATTCCTGCGCTTGGAAAGAAGTTTCATTTCTAATGTGGCGATAATTAAATATAAAATTGCGCCTAATCGTGATTTGATTGTGACGTTCTCTTGGTAATAATAAGTAATAGCATAGTTAATGCTCTATATTTTATTGTAAAAATAATCATATCCAGATACGAATAAAGAAATTCTAAACATATTAATAATTGTAAATCGCGACTAGATTTTTACAACGGTTAATGAAATTATAGCTTCACCTGCCCGCTGCACGCGCCAGCTTGCCAGGACTGCCACGGTGTCAGTGGTGTAGGATTGTTACTATCCCGGCGAGATATTTTATCCGGCAGGCGGGATATCCGGGGGGATCGACAGGTCTGGCATTCGTAAAACGCAGAGGTGGTGCCCTTGTAAAAGCGCATCGCGCCACGCGGGTACTCAAGAAAATTTCCGTAAAAATTCATTGAAAAATAAAACGCCGAGCGCCGCTTTAAAAGAAAGCGGGTCGCTCGGCGCGGGGGGTGTTAACCTTAGGCTTGGGCGGCGAGATGCTTGGTCAGCCGCTCGGTGGTTTCCAGCAGGCTATCGTCCATCAGCGTTGCATAGACTTCGGAACGGCTGGCATCGACCGCAATCAGTTGGGCCGAGGCGACCATGCAAGCCGACCGGCGAACCTCGCCCTGAAGGTCGCGGATCGCTTGCGTGAGGTTACGGATTTCAGCGAGAAGAGCGTCGTCGGTCATCGTCGGCTACTTTCTGTGGCTCACCGGTTTTCACGCCGCAGTATGCGGTGCGGGCGGCGTTAAGACAAGCGTAGCCCAGCATTGATTAATGAAAGCATTACAATCAGACATAGGCTCGATAGGCCTACGAACAGAATATTGCGGCTGATCACCAGGCGCTGGTGCGGTACGTCGAACATCATCGTGGCGACGATGAGGGTCACCCCAGACGGCGACACCGTCACGGCGAACCCCCAGGCCGCCTGAATCGCCTGCATCATCAGCGTCGGATGCAGCCCGCCGCCGCCCGCCCGCAGCACGCCGATCATCACGGCGGAGGTGATCATCGGATGCAGCCCGATCAGCCCACCGAAAATCACCGCTGCGAAAATTGCCGTCAGGATCAGCGGGACGGGCAGGCCGCTGACGAGGGGCGCCGCCAGGGCGATCAGGCCCGGTGAGGCCTCGATCAACCGCCCGAGGCAGAGGGCGAGGGTGATCAGCAACACTTCGTCCGCCCCGCGCGCCAGTCCGCTCCACACCGTTCGCGTGACGGCGATGGTGCTGGAGGGCGCCTGCCACAGCAGCGCGGCAAGACCGAGCGGCAGGGTGGCGACGACGACGGCATCGAGCGGATTCATGCCGGTTGCCGCGACCAGGGCGACCGTCGCCCCCGCCGCCAGGCCGCAATGGGGCAGGATCGGCAGCACGGCCCGCCCGCCCGCCGTCAGCGACCCGCCGCCTTCGAGTCGCCATGCCAGGATAAAGATAACGGCGGCTAGGCCTAGTCCCATCAGCGTGTGTGCGGCGCTGGCGGTTTCGGGCATATATTGCGTGCCGAAGGCGACCGAGACGGCGAAGGGCGACCAGAAGGCCGAAAAGCTGATCCCGCGTAGGGAAATCAGCGCCATCTGCCGCCGCAGCGGCTCCGGCGCATCCTTCGGCAGCAGCGGCGCGATCAACGCATGGGCGCCGGTGGTCAGTACCGACCCGAGGCCGGTGGCCAGCACCAGCGCCCCAGTATCGCGGCCTTGCTGGGGCAGGGCTCCAAAAGCGTCGCGGGCGCGGGCCATCGCCGGAAGTTCCCCAACAATGACCCGCAGCATTTGCAGCACCGGTAGATAGGCGGCGAAGGTCAAGGCATCGCCCAAGCCGCGCTCGATCACCCCCAGCGGCGCGCCGGTTATGACCAGCCCGCTACACGCCACCGTCAGCACCCCGGCGATCAGAAGGGTGCGCGCTTTCACCAGCGGCAGGGCACTCGCTAGCAGCAGCAGCGCGAGTGCGGCGGCGATGGGCAGCGGCAGAGTTAGGCCGACCGCCCGGGCGAGCGTGATGAGAATGAAGAGGGCCAGCAGCGACCGGTGCAGCAGAATACAAAAGTCTTTCACACGCTGTCCGCTAATTCCCGTCACGCTGCGTCTCTCCCCCGGTTTGAAACGACGGCCCCTTGGCCCGAAATGTCCGGTAACGAAATTTTAAGTGCGGTGCAAAATCCAGCCGGTATGATCCCGCCTGTCATACGGAGCGCTGCTCTGCCGATGGTTTCTGCCCAGGTTTGGAAAAACGAATGTCCTCTGCGCCTTTGCCCTTTATCGACCTTAAAGCCCAGCGCCGCCGTCTCGGTCCGCAGATCGAAGCCGCGATTGGCCGCGTGCTGGAACACGGCGCCTTCATCATGGGGCCGGAAGTGCGGGAATTGGAAGCGCAACTGGCCGCCTATGCCGGGGTGAAGCATTGCATTTCCTGCGCATCGGGCACGGATGCCTTGATGATGGTCTTGATGGCCAAGGGAATTGGGCCGGGCGATGCGGTCTTCTGCCCATCCTTCACCTTTGCTGCGACGGCGGAAGTGGTGGCGCTGCTTGGTGCCTCGCCCGTCTTCGTCGATGTGCGCGAGGATGATTTCAACATCGATCCCCAAAGCCTCGCCGCTGCCATTCCGGTGGCCGAAGCCGCCGGGCTAACCCCGCGGGCCATTATTGCCGTCGATCTGTTTGGCCAGCCCGCCGATTACCGCGCGCTGCAACCCTTGGCCGACGCCCACGGCCTATGGATTTTGGCCGACGCCGCCCAGAGCTTTGGCGCCAGCTATGATAACCGCCGCGTCGGGGCCTTGGGCGATGTCGCCACTACGTCCTTCTTCCCGGCAAAGCCCCTGGGGTGCTATGGCGACGGTGGGGCGATCTTCACCCATGATGATGATTTCCGTGACGTGCTGCACTCGATCCGCGTGCACGGCCAGGGGCGCGATAAGTACGAGAACGTCCGCCTCGGCATTACCGGGCGCCTCGATACGATGCAGGCGGCGGTTCTGCTGCAAAAAATGACGATTTTTGACGATGAAATCGCCGCCCGCAATGCCGTGGCCGACCGTTACGCGGCTGGTCTGCCCAAGAGCATTGCCGCCCCAGCGGTTCTCGCGGGCCGAACCTCGGTTTGGGCGCAATATACCGTGCTGCTCGATAACCGCGATGCCGTGCAGCAGGCGCTGCAGGCCGAGGGCATTCCGACGATGATCTATTACCTGCGCCCGCTGCATACGCAGCCGCCCTATGCGCGCTTCCCGCAGGTGCCGGGGGGGCTGCCGGTGACGGATCGTTTGGCCCAACGGGTTCTCAGCCTGCCGATGCACCCTTATTTGGACGTGCCGACGCAGGAGCGGATTCTCGAAGCCGTTCATCGGGCTGTTGCGGCATGAGTGCGTCGCTCGCCGTTTCCATCCTCGGCGCCGGGGTAATGGGGGGCAATCACGCCCGCACGCTCGCCGCGCTGCCGGGGGCCAAGCTGCATCGGATTTTCGATACCGACGCTGCGCGGGCCGAAGCGCTCGCCGCCCAAACGGGCGCGGCAGCAACGGCAGACCTCGATCAGGCGGTGGCGGGCGCCGATGCGGTGGTCATCGCCGCCAGTTCCTCTGCCCATGCGGCGCTCGCGCAGCGGGTGATCGCGGCGGGCAAGCCGGTGTTGATCGAAAAGCCGTTCGCCGTCACGCTGCCGGAAGCGGAAGCCGTGATCGGCAAGGCCAAAAAAGCTGGGGTGCCGGTGGCAACCGGGCATGTCGAGCGGTTCAACCCCGCCTTCGTCACGGCACAGAAGCTCCTCCACGGGCGGCGGGTGCTGGCGATTGATGGGCGGCGGCTGAATGTCGGCTCCAACCGTATTCTCGATACCGATGTGGTCATCGACCTGATGATCCATGATATCGACGCGGCGGTGGCACTGATGGGCGGGTCGCCGCAAGGCTTGCTCGCTCAAGGTTTCGCTGTGGCGGGGGAGGGGGCGAAACGCGATCACGTGCTCGCAGCCTGGACGCAAGCGACGCCCGATCCGGTGCGCGTGTCGATGCTCGGCAGCCGTCTGGTGCCCGACCGCGTGCGCGAGACCCGCGTGCTGACCGACGACGGGCTGGTCGTGATCGACTTTCTCACCCGCACGGTCCAAGCCAGTGAGAGCCTCTTGCCGGACGGGCAGAGCGACGGCCGTGCCCTCGTGCCGGTGCCAGTCCAGCCGCAGGAATCCCTGGCTGCCGAACTCACGCAGTTCCTCGACGGGATCCGCGCCGGTAAACCCGAAGCCGTCGGCGTGACGGTGCAGGCCGCCTTGCCGGTGCTGTCGCTGGTCTGGGCGATCCAACAGCAGCTCTATGGGGCCTAAATGTCTGAAACCATCACCTATGCCGATTTCGAAGCGGTCGATATCCGCGTCGGCACCATCATCGAAGCTCTGCCGTTCCCGGAAGCGCGCAAGCCCGCGATTAAGCTGCGCGTCGATTTCGGGCCGGACATCGGGGTGAAGAAATCCAGTGCCCAGATCACCGTGCATTATACGCCTGAAGCTTTGGTGGGGCGTCAGGTCGCCGCCGTCGTCAACTTCCCGCCGCGCCAGATCGGCCCGTGGATGTCGGAAGTGTTGGTGCTCGGTTTCCCCGATGCGAACGAGGCGGTGGTGCTGGTGGCGCCGACGCTGCCGGTGCCCAACGGCGGCAAGCTGTTTTAAACCCGTCCAAGGCCTCCTAAGCATGTTTTGAGAAGAAAGTTGTTGCGGGGTTTTGGT